>NZ_JBQEMU010000009.1:0-185657 GCF_052044235.1 Flavobacterium sp. 22659 | reverse complement strand
AGCTATCATTATTTCATGCATCAGCATCTTTTTAATCATATTGATATTAAACCTGAAAATGTAAATATTCCTGATGGAACAATTGCTTTAGAACAATTAAATCAATACTGTATTGATTATGAATTGAAAATCAAACAAGCAGGCGGACTTGATTTTCAATTGCTTGGAATTGGCCGTACAGGACACGTTGGTTTCAACGAGCCTGGATCGCACATTAATTCAGGAACCAGAATTATTACTCTGGATCATATTACAAGAGTAGACGCTTCATCTGACTTTAACGGAATCGACAACGTCCCGAAAAGAGCCATCACGATGGGAGTTTCTACCATTATGAGATCAAAAAGAATTGTATTAATGGCTTGGGGACAAAACAAAGCAGATATCATCAAAAGAACCATTCAGGGAGATATCAGCTCAGAAGTTCCGGCTACATTTCTGCAGAATCATCCAAACGCTACTTTCGTTCTGGATCAGTCAGCAGCATCAGAATTAACACGCTTTAAAACACCTTGGCTGGTTGGCGAATGCATCTGGACACAGGAATTGAAAAGCAAAGCAATTGTATGGTTATGCCAGAAAACCAAACAATCTATTTTAAAACTGACAGACCGTGATTACAACAATAACGGAATGTCTGATTTACTGGCACAGGAAGGTTCTGCTTATGATATGAACATCAATATGTTCAATATTTTGCAGCATACCATTACAGGCTGGCCGGGAGGAAAACCAAACACAGATGATTCACACCGTCCAGAAAGAGCCAATCCTGCTAAAAAACGAGTTATCCTGTTTAGTCCGCATCCAGATGATGACGTGATTTCGATGGGAGGAACTTTTTCAAAATTGATAAAACAAGGCCATGATGTACATGTTGTATATCAAACCTCAGGAAATATTGCCGTAACTGATGATGAGGCGTTGAAATTTGCAGAAGTATGCAACGATTTTGTTGGTGCTGATCTTCCAAAAGACATCAACTTCAAATCCGTAATTGAATTTTTGAATAATAAATCAGAAAATCAGATTGATTCTCTTGAAGTTCGAAAACTAAAAGGATTAATCAGAAGAAGAGAATCTTACGCGGCCACAAGATACATTGGACTAAAAGATGAAAATACACACTTTTTAGATCTTCCGTTTTATGAAACTGGACAGGTTAAAAAGAATCCGCTGGGTCAGGAAGATATCGAAATTGTAAAAGAAATCATTGCCAGAATAAAACCGCATCAGGTTTTTGCAGCAGGAGATTTGGCAGATCCGCACGGAACACATGAAGTATGTCTGAATGCGATTTTTGCTGCCATGAAAGAATTGAAACCAGAAAAGTACATGGACGACTGCTGGCTATGGTTATACAGAGGTGCGTGGCACGAATGGGATATCCACGAAATTGATATGGCAGTACCGCTTTCGCCATCGGAAGTATTGCTAAAACGCCATGCAATCTTATACCACCAATCTCAAAAAGACAGAGTAATGTTTCAGGGAAATGATTCAAGAGAATTTTGGGTTAGAGCCGAAGACCGAAATAAAAATACTGCGATTCTGTATGATGAATTAGGATTGGCAGAATATGAAGCTATAGAAGCTTTTAAACGTTTTGATTATTAATAACATTCGAAAAGTCACTCTTTTCTGCTAAACCTGACGGGTTTTCAAAACCCGTCAGATTTGAATAAAACAATCAAAATAGACTTTTAGATTACCAACCAAAAGCAATAAACCAAATAAATGCCCAATTCTCTCCAATTACAACAACTATCTAATTCCTTAGAAGGAACGCTTTTTTATGATGAACTTCATAAAAAACTGTATGCCACAGATGCTTCTGCTTACAGAATTATTCCGCAAGCTGTTGCCATTCCTAAAACCGAAGAAGATATTGTAAAAATCATTCGTTTTGCCTCAGAAAACAAAATTTCAATAACGCCCAGAACGGCTGGAACTTCTCTGGCAGGACAAACAATTGGAAACGGAATTATTGTAGACGTTTCGAAACATTTTACCAAAATTGTTGCTTTTGATGCCGAAAAGAAAACCATTACTGTACAACCCGGAGTAATTAGAGATGAACTGAATTTATTTTTAAAGCCACACGGATTATTTTTTAGTCCGACTACTTCAACCACAAATCGCTGTATGATTGGAGGAATGGTGGGAAATAATTCATCTGGAACAACTTCAATACGTTACGGTGTTACGCGAGATAAAATTGTAGAGATAAAAGCGGTTTTGAGTGATGGAAGTCTTGCCGTTTTTAAGGATTTAACTTCAGATGAATTTATTGAGAAGACAAAAGGCGATTCTTTAGAAAATAAAATTTATAAAACGATTTACGAGGAACTTTCGAATAAAGAAAATCAGGAAGAAATTACGAGAGAATTTCCAAAACCTGAAATTCACAGACGAAACACAGGTTACGCGATTGATGCCTTATTAAAATCAGAACTGTTTTCGGGAACAGAAGATACCATCAATTTAGGAAAATTACTTTGCGGAAGTGAAGGAACTTTGGCATTTACAACCGAGATAACTTTGAAAGTCGATGATTTACCGCCAACAAACAATATCATGGTTGTGGCGCATTTTCATACTATTCAGGAAAGTTTAGAAGCCGTTGTTGTTGCAATGAAACATCATTTGTACACTTGCGAAATGATGGATGATACGATTTTAGATTGTACCAAAACCAATAGGGAACAAGCTAAAAACCGATTTTTTATTGTGGGAGAACCAAAAGCAGTTATTATGCTTGAAATAGGATCGCATAACAGCATGGAAGATGCAGAACTACAGGCCGATGCTCTGATTAAGGATCTTCAGGATAATAATTTTGGATATGCACTGCCTAAAATTTACGGAGCCGATATTGATAAAGTAAATGAGGTTCGAAAAGCAGGTTTGGGACTTTTAGGAAGTATTGTAGGCGATGATAAAGCAGCCGATTCTATTGAAGATACGGCTGTAGAACTTAGTGATCTCCCAAATTATATTGCTGACTTTGCTGCAATGATGGAAAGACACGGACAAAGCGCAATTTATTATGCACATGCCGGAGCAGGAGAATTGCATTTACGCCCCAAGATAAATTTAAAAACAAAAGAAGGTTTACACCAGTTTAGAAATATTTCTACAGAAGTAGCCCATTTGGTGAAAAAATACAAAGGTTCGTTAAGCGGTGAACACGGTGATGGAATTTTACGCGGAGAGTTTCTGCCTTTTATGATTGGTGATAAAAACTACGAACTGCTCAAACGCATAAAAAAAGCATTTGATCCTAACACCATTTTGAATGTTGGGAAAATTGTAAATGCTTCAAAAATGGATGAAAATCTTCGTTTTGAAGCGGGAAGAGTAGAGCCGGACATTAAAACAATTCAGGATTTCTCAGACAGTTTGGGAATTTTGCGTGCTGCCGAAAAGTGTAACGGTTCTGGCGACTGCCGAAAACTGCCATCAGCAGGAGGAACTTTATGTCCTAGTTACCGCGCCACCCGAAATGAAAAAGATACTACTCGCGCCAGAGCCAATGCGCTGAGAGAATATCTGACCAATTCTGAAAAAGAAAATAAATTCGACCACCAAGAATTATATAAAGTATTTGAGTTGTGCGTGAGCTGTAAAGCTTGTGCCAGCGAATGCCCAAGTAATGTGGATGTGGCGACTTTAAAAGCAGAATTTTTATACCAATACCAAAAAGCAAACGGATTTTCTGTCCGCAATAAAATATTTGCTTTCAATTCAAAACTCAATAAGTTTGGAAGCATTGCCCCATCAATGACCAATTTTGTTGCCAATCTGCCTTTGGTTAAAAAAAGCATGGGAATTGCTCCAAAAAGACAAGTACCGCTTTTAGCGCCAAAGACCTTTAAAAAATGGTACGAAAAAAATAAAAAATCAGCAGAAAATAATTCATTTAAAAACGGAAAAGTATATCTTTTTTGTGATGAGTTTACCAATTATTATGATGTTTCAGTTGGTATCGATGCGTATGAATTGCTGACCGCTTTAGGTTACGAAGTCATTGTTACAGATCATGAAGAAAGCGGAAGAGCTTTTCTGTCAAAAGGTTTCCTGGAAGAAGCACAGGAAATCGCGAATAAAAACGTCAATATTTTTAAAGATTTAATTTCTGAAAATACACCTTTAATTGGGATTGAGCCATCGGCTATATTGACTTTTAGGGATGAATATATTCGATTGGCAAAAGATAAAGAAGGAGCCGAAAAACTGTCTAAAAATACTTTTACCATTGAGGAATTTTTCAAAAGAGAAATTACAGCCGGAAAAATCCATTCGGGGCAATTTTCGGATACCGCAAAAACAATAAAGATTCACGGACATTGCCATCAAAAATCATTAAGCACTGTTGAAGCTTCGTTTGCTATGTTGAATTTACCAAAAAACAGCACCGTTACAATTTACAATTCGGGCTGCTGCGGTATGGCAGGATCTTTTGGTTATGAAAAAGAGCATTACGAAATTAGTATGCAGATGGGAGAAGATACTTTATTTCCAAAAATTCGGGCAACGGAACCTGAAACCGCAATTGCAGCGGCCGGAACCAGCTGCCGACACCAGATTTTTGACGGTACAAACAGAAAAGCAATGCATCCCGTAACAATTTTAAGAGATTGTTTGAAATAAATTTCCGAATTTTAAATGAAACTTAATTTTCTTTTTACCATTAAGAGATTAAGAAATTTAAGCTAAGCTTTATGAACTTAATCTCTTAATGGTAAAAGCAAAGAATTTATTTTGACATAATCACTAAAACAAGATTTTATGAAAAAAGCAATCTGCACTTTACTTCTGGCATTCGTATTTTTTTCTGCAAAAGCAGCAAAAATTGACACAATTCAGGTTTTTAGTCCTTCAATGAATAAGAATATAAAAACCTCTGTAATAGTTCCTGATAATTATAAAAAAAGCAAAGATAGATTTCCGGTAGTGTATCTTCTTCATGGTTACAGCGGTAATTACGGAAGCTGGGCAAAAGATTTTAAAGATCTGGCAAAACAAGTTGATCAATACGGTTTTATAGCAATTGGTGTTGATGGAAATTATTCAAGCTGGTATTTTGACAGCCCGATAGATCCAAGTTTTAAATATGAAACTTATGTAATAAATGAATTAGTTCCTTTTATAGATAAAAATTACAAAACCATTTCCAACCGCGATGGCAGAGCCATAACAGGTTTAAGCATGGGCGGACACGGAGCATTGTATTTATCATTTAAACATCAGGATGTATTTGGCGCGGCAGGAAGTATGAGCGGCGGAGTCGATTTTCGTCCGTTTCCAAACAATTGGGATATTAAAAAACGTTTGGGTTCTATAACAGAATTTCCTGAAAACTGGGATAAAAATACCGTTACCAATCTGCTTGATCTGGTAAAAGACAACAAGTTAAAAATGATTATAGACTGCGGTGTCGATGATTTTTTTATGGAAGTAAACAGACAGCTTCATCAAAAAATGCTGACATTAAAAATAAACCATGATTATATCGAACGTCCTGGAGAACATAATCTGGCTTATTGGGAAAATTCATTAAAGTTTCAATTACTGTTCTTTGATAATTTTTTCAAAGAAAAAAATAAATAAAAGTTATGTGCTGCGATACGATTAAGCCGCATATAAAATTAGGTTGGTTACCTATCCTAACAGGTTTTAAAAACCTGTTAGGAACTTTTTAACCGCCTCAATATATTTTAGCCACAGATTAAAGGATTGAAATGATTTTTTATCATGATGGGAAAATAGCAAGAGATTAAAAAAAATACAGCTTTAAAAACTTTGCGAACCCTGCGTAAACCTTTGCGTTCTTTGCGGTTAATTTTTAAGCCACAAATAAATAACATACTAACTAACCAAAAATAGTAACTTATGAAAAGCCTAAAAATTTTAATTCTAATACTGCTGTTTCAAACGAAACTTTTCAGTCAGGAATCACCAAAAAGAGAAATGCGTGCAGCATGGATTTCTACAGTAGACAATATTGACTGGCCTTCTAAACCAGGATTATCAGACAAGCAGATGAAATCTGAAATGATTGCCATTTTAGATAATTTACGATCTAATAACCTAAACACCGTAATTTTTCAAATCCGCCCAACTGCCGATGCATATTACAAATCGACAAAAGAGCCTGCTTCACATTGGATAACGGGAACTCAGGGCGTTGCTCCGGGATTTGATCCGCTGCAAATGATGATTGACGAAGCCGGAAAAAGAGGAATGAACGTTCATGTCTGGCTCAATCCATATCGAGTGCAAAAAGATACCGTAAAAGATGTATTGACCAAAACGCATTTGTATTTTAAGAAACCAGAATTATTCCTGACCTACGGAAAATCAAGATATTTTAATCCGGGATATAAAGAAACCAGAGATTTCGTTTCGTCTGTAGTAGGCGAAATAGTTCGAAATTATGATATTCAGGCCGTTCACATGGACGATTATTTTTATCCGTATAAAATCGCCGGACAGGAATTTCCGGATGAAAAAGCATTTGCCAAAGAACCGCGCCAGTTTAAAGACAAAGACGATTGGCGAAGAGACAATGTCGATTTAATTATCAAGCAAATCAGAGATACCATAATTGCTAATAAACCAGAGGTTGAATTCGGAATTTCGCCTTTTGGCGTTTGGCGCAATATTGCAAAAGATTCAGACGGATCAAATACGGTGGCGGGCGCAACCAATTATGATGATTTGTATGCCAATATTTTAAAATGGCAGAAAGAAAACTGGATCGATTATGTTACACCACAATTGTACTGGCACATTGGCTTTGACAGAGCTAATTTTGAAGTGCTGGCAAAATGGTGGGCAGCACACAAATACGGAACCAATGTTTACGTAGGCCACGGCGATTACAAGATTTCGAATACCGCCAAAGAATCGGAGTGGAGAAGTCCGGATCAAATTGTAAAACAGATTGAAATGATTCGAAAACTGCCGCAAATAGACGGTTCGATGCATTTTACAGCTTCAACTTTTCTTAAAAAAGGCGATACACTTCGAAATCCGCTTATTCAAAAACCATATAAATATATCGCATTAACGCCAGAGGCAAACAGAATTACAAGAATAAAACCACAAGTACCTTCAAATGCTGTAATTGCTAAAAAAGGAGATAAAGCCCTTTTGAGCTGGAAACCAGAATCAGACGATAAGAAATTTGTAATTTATAAATTCCCAAAAGGAAAAATAACCGATTTTTCGAATCCGGCGAATATTTACTATGTAACAACCGCTTCAAAATTAGAAGTTTCAAATGCTGATTTGGAGAATTATATCTACGCCGTTTCTGCTTTAAGTCAGACCCAGACAGAAAGCGCTCCAATAGAATTTTCAATAAAATAAAAAATAAAAGCCATGAAAAAAAGTGTATTGCTGATAGCCATATTTCTGAGTTCTTTAAGTATAATGCAGGCTCAGAATCTCGATATAATTCCGAAGCCTGTAAAAATTGATCAGAAAGAAGGTGCGTTTGTTATTCCGGCATCGGTACAAATTATTGTAGACAAAAAAGCAGAAAAAAGCGCAGATTATATAACGGCTTCTGTTTTGAAATATACCGGAATTAACCCAGTTGTTTCTATCGGAAATAAACATAAAAAAAACAGCATTGCATTTTTGGTCGATGAAAAAATGAACCTTTCCAATGATGGTTACAAATTAACGATCAATAAAAAAGGAATTCTGATAAAAGGGAAATCTTCAAATGGAGTTTTAAACGGATTACAGACTTTATTGCAGATTTGTTCTGCAAAAGACATTAAAAAAGGAAATATCCCATTTGTAAAAATAGAAGATTATCCTCGTTTTGAATGGCGCGGTATGATGCTCGACTGTTCAAGACAGTTTTTTGATAAACAAACCGTTAAAAATTATATCGACTGGCTGGCAGCGCACAAAATGAATGTTTTTCACTGGCATTTAACTGATGATAACGGCTGGAGAATTGAAATCAAATCGATGCCTGATTTAACTTTAAAAGGTGCCTGGAGAGGTCCGGGAGAAGTTTTACTGCCATCTTATGGTTCAGGAGACAAACGTTACGGAGGGTTTTATACGCAGGAAGATATTAAAGAAGTAGTGGCGTATGCAGGAAATCGCGGTATATCAGTTATGCCCGAAATTGAAATTCCGGGACATTCGCGTGCCGTAACCGCTTCGTATCCGGAAGTAGGCTGCGCGATTACGCAGGAACTTAAAAGTGTTCAGGGCGAAGTAAGAAACGTTTGGTGTGTGGGTCGTGAAGAAAATTATGTTCTTCTGGATTCAATCATTAGAGAAGTTTCGGGACTTTTTCCTTTTGAATATATTCATGTTGCCGGAGACGAAGTCAATCGTGCCAACTGGGAGCATTGCCCAAAATGTCAGGCTTTGATGGCGAAAGAAGGATTTACAGACAGTTTTCAGCTTCAAAACTATTTCTTTAGAAGAGTTCAAAAAATTGTAGATAAATACCATAAAAAAACAGATGGCTGGAACGAAATTTTAAAAGGAGGAGAAATCGATCCAAATACCTTGATTTCTGCCTGGCAGGGAATTAGTTACGGAATTGAATCGGCAAAGAAAGGATACCAGACTATTATGATGCCGGGACAATATACGTATTTTGATATGGCGCAGTCTGAAACAGAACGCGGTCATCGCTGGGCAGCTATTACAGATACGAAAAGAGCGTATTCGTTTGAGCCAATTCCTACTGATGATTTAACACCAGAACAGCAAAAAAATATAATAGGTGTTCAGGGTGCTTTGTGGAGTGAATATCTGGATCGCCCAGCCAGAATTATGGAATATCAAAGTTATCCGAGAATCAGTGCTTTATCTGAAATTGGCTGGTCTAAAAAAGAAGATAAAAACTGGGAGGATTTTTACGGAAGATTAACACACAGTCATTTACAGCGTTTGGCTGATATGGGAATTGCTTTTAGGGATTTTCCGCCAGCCGCAATTTATCAAAACGGAACAATTACTGTAACACCGCCTTATGAAGGTGCAGTTGTACGTTATGATGCACAAGGTAATGAACCAACAAGACAATCAGCTTTGTATACAAAACCAATTCAAACAAAGGATTACGAGCATTATATGTTCCGTACTTTTTTTAATGAAGATGTGGCAAGTCCGGCAGTAAAAGTAGAAAAACTGCCTGTTGCGGTTTGGAATACTTCAAAAGCAGAAGTTTTGAATATTTCTGAAAATATTTCAGAACATGTAGACAAAAACGGAATTTGGTATTTAACTTTTACACCTGATGCAGATGCGAGTGCCAACGGAGTTGTAAAAACAATTTCTCTTTATGAAAATGATAAACTGATACAGGGTTTTCCGGAAGAAAAAATGCTCAAATCAAAACCTCGCCTGCGATTTGTAATTGAAAATTACAATGAAAAAAATACGTATCGTTTAGACTTTACAGTAGAAAATAAAGAAGCAAAAGAATCAGCAGCAAAAGTAAATTTCAATTGCTCGCCTTATTTAGAGCCGGAAGTAAAAGTAACATCATCGATGGCTGAAAATCCTAAATTCCCGATTTCGAATTTAGAAGATTATAATATTGAAACTTATCTGCGTACAGATATTGCGTGTGCAAATGGCGACTGGATTTTATACACTTTTACAAATCCTGTAACTTCTTCAAAAATTGATGTGTTAACGGGAATTCCGCATCATCCAAGGTTCATTGTCAATAACGGTTACGTAGAATATTCGTATAACGGAATCGATTTTATAAAAGGAGATGCTTTTGATTATGGCAATGCATCGATTTATACAAAACAGCCTGTAAAAGCAGTAAAAATTGTTATTACGGGAACCAATAACGAACCTCTTATGGCAGGACAGGACATAAGAATTAATCCGTAGAATATGAAAAAGATAACGGCAGGAATTATATTAATTTCCATGACTTTTTTAGGAATAAATGCTTATTCTCAGAAAAAATCAAAGAAATCTTTTGATGTAAAACGAAATGAAGTTTACATCGATTCGATGATGACAAATGCGCTCGAAAAAGGATTTTTTCCCGGAGCACAGATTATAGTAGGAAATAAAGACGCTGTTTTTATTTCGAAAAATTATGGCTTTCAGGATTATTCGAAAAAAAAGCCCATAAAATCAGATGACGTTTACGATCTGGCTTCTATGTCGAAAGTTTTAGGAGCGACGCTTGTGACCATGCGATTAGTTGGAGAAGATAAAATAAATTTAAAAGACAAAGTAGGCGATGTGGTTGAAATTTATAAAAATACTCCCATTGCCGATTTAAATCTTTTTGAATTATTAACGCATACTTCAGGATTAAAAGCGAGTATTACGTTTTACCAAAGTCTGCTTTCAACTCCAGATGGTTTGCCTTTGTTAAGCAAAGAAAAATCAGATGTTTATCCTGATTTGTTTGATACGATGTATGTAAACAAGAATATTGTATATGATGCCAATTATTTTTCGTTTACTCCCAAAGAAAATTGGGTTCAGATTTATAAAAATATGTGGTTAAATCCGGAATTTTATAAAACGGTTTATGAGCAAATTTCAACTGCAAATACCAACACAAGAGGGAAATATGTTTACAGCGACCTGAATTTGCTTTTGGTAAAACAAATGATTGAAGCCAAAACAGGTTTGAAATTAGATGAATTAACAAAAGAAATTTATACGGAATTAGGAATTTCAAAAATCGGTTACAATCCGTTAAAATGGACTTCAGAAGAAAATGTAACGCCGACAGAATTGGATAATTTCTTTAGAAAAGATACAATAAGAGGTTACGTTCACGATGAAGCTGCGGCGATTTTTGGCGGTGTTTCCGGAAATGCCGGATTGTTTGCAAATGCACAATCAATCTCAGTTATCTGTCAGATGCTGTTGAATGACGGAAAATATCAAGGAAAAGAAATTTTAAAAGCAAAAGTTGTAAAAGAATTTACAAATTCTCCTCTTGCCAAACAAGGGATTTACCGCGGACTTGGTTTTGATAAACGAAAACCAGATGAGTTTTTTAAAGCTAATGATTTTGGGCACACAGGTTTTACAGGAACTTTTTTCTTTATGAACCCAGACACAAACAGATTTTTAATCATCCTAACCAATCGCGTAAACCCAACGAGAACAAACAGATTGATGTATAAAGATGATTTTAGTGCTAAAATTTGGAGGCAGATTAATAAGTAATTTTTTTAGCCACAGATTAAACAGATTAGAAGGATTTTTTTCGCCAGAACCAGAGCGATATCGAACAGTCGAAGCAATTCAAGAATTTCCACGAATTAAATCTGTTCAATCTGTCAAATCTGCGGGCGAAAAATTTAGCCACAGATTATAAATATTAAAATGATTTTTGTTTCACACAGATTTTGCAGATTCAAGCAGATCAACACAGATTATAAAATTAAATCTGCAAAATCTACGTGAAAAACTGAGCGTTAACTAAATAAAAAATCCTTTTTATCCACTTAATCTGCGTGTAAAAAATAATAACTATGAGAAATTTAATAATCTGCATACTAATTTCAACAGTATCTTTTGCGCAGAAAATAAAAACAGGTGCTGATAACTACACCGTTTATCTGCCTTTGCTAAAAGGTAAAAGCGTAGGCATTGTGACGAACCAAACCGGAATTATGGAAGATAAAACCCATCTGGTTGATTTTTTGGTTCAGAAAAATATCAAGATCGAAACCATTTTTGCTCCTGAACATGGCTTTAGAGGTACTGCCGATGCAGGAGAACATGTTGCTGACGAAATCGACGCTAAAACAGGTTTGTCGATTACTTCACTTTATGGCAAAAACAATAAACCAACTCCTGAACAATTGAAAGATATTGATATCATGGTTTTTGATTTACAGGATGTTGGGACAAGATTATACACTTATGTTTCTACGATGCACAGAATTATGGAAGCCTGCGCAGAGAATAATGTTCCGCTGATTGTACTGGACCGTCCAAATCCGAATATTGCGATTGTCGACGGTCCGGTTTTGGACATTGCTTTTCAAAGCGGTATCGGAATGCATCCAACGCCTCTGCTTCATGGTATGACTTTGGGGGAAGAAGCGAAAATGATTAACGGACAAAAATGGCTTAAAAATGGTGTGCAGTGTAAACTTACCGTTGTTCCATGTTTGAATTATGGCAGAAATATGAGTTACAGCCTTCCAGTTCGCCCTTCGCCAAATTTGCCAAACGACCAATCGGTAAATTTATATGTGAGTTTATGTCTTTTTGAAGGGACGAATGTAAGTATGGGACGCGGCACAGAAAAACAATTTCAGATTTATGGTTCACCTTATCTGCCAAAAAGTAATTTTGCTTTTACCCCAAAACCTAATTTTGGAGATAAAGATCCTTTGTATAACGGAGTAGAATGTAATGGAGAAGATTTGTCATCCATTCCGAAAATTAACAGACTTGAAATAAAATGGCTGATTAAAGCGTATCAAACTACTTCGGATAAATCGAAATTTTTCGACAAAAGAAAGTTTTCTATTAGAGCCGGAAATGAAAAATTACAGCAGCAAATTGAAGCCGGAACATCTGAAGATGAAATTAGAAAAAGCTGGCAGGAAGGTTTGAAAAAAATTAAGAAACTGAGAGCTCCTTATTTAATTTATCATTAAAAAAAATGCTCTGGAAGAGCATAATATTTATAACAATTAAGCACCCTCTGATTTCAAGCTCCAGAGGAGCGATATATATTGTTCATAGATGCCGCTCCGCTGGAGCTTTATGTATTGGAAAATAATTATACCATAAATATTTAGCTCCTCTGGAGCATAAAATTTAGGGATTATGTATTAATTAATTATACGTACTGTTTACATTAATCAAATTGTAAGTAAGGATAGGATAGATAGACAAGAATGTTTTCGTACCTTTATTTTTAGGATGAAATAGAAGTTTGCTGATCAAATTTTTTCCTGACAAAATAAAAAATAAAGTCTTAAAATAAACGGGATGACAGTGATTACAGAGCAAAATAATGAAGCAATAAAAAAGGTATTACCCATTATTTTAGCGACTTCTATTTTTATGCAGATGCTTGATTCGACAATTTTGAATACTTCACTGCCTTCTATTGCCAAAGATCTGCACGAATCACCGCTGGATATGCAGAACGCAATTATCAGTTATGTTTTGACTCTGGCGCTTTTTATGCCCGTGAGCGGGTTTTTATCAGATAAATTCGGGACCAAGAAAGTTTTTATTGTTGCTTTGGTTTTGTTCAGTCTCGGCTCCTTATTTTGTTCACTTTCTCAAAACCTGATGCATTTAGTTTTAGCCCGAATTGTTCAGGGAGTGGGAGGAAGTTTAATGACTCCGGTAGGAAAGCTGGCTCTAATTAAAACATTTCCTAAAAAAGAATTACTCAAAGCCATGAACTTTGCTATTATTCCCGCTTTAATTGGGCCGGTATTAGGACCATTGGTTGGAGGCTATATGGTTGATTATTTATCCTGGCACTGGATTTTTTTAATAAACATTCCATTTGGCCTTATCGGTATTCTTTTAAGTTTGAAATATATGCCTAATTATAAATCTAAAATAATCGATTTTGATTTAAAAGGCTTTTTCATTTTTGCGGCAGCTTCCCTTTTATTATCTATTTCATTGGAATTATTTGGCAATACAGTTCGGGTTTCGCCTGTCTTAATGATTTTAATGTCGGGATTTTTAATGCTGTATTGGTACTATCGTCATGCATCAAAAGACAACAATCCTATTTTTCCTTTAAATCTGTTTCAGGTAAGAACATTTCGAGTGGGTATTGTTGGTAATCTGGCTACACGTTTGGGAATCAGTTCTATTCCATTGTTACTGCCCATGATGATCCAGATCGCTTATGGTCAGTCCGCAGTTGTGTCTGGGTGGATTGTAGCGCCAATGGCTCTGACAGCGATGTTTGGAAAATCGGCTGTAATTGGGATTTTAAATACTTTTGGTTATCGAAAAACCTTAATGGTCAATACTTTTATTATTGGTTTTTTAATCTGCTGTCTGGCTATTCCATCGATTCATACTTCAATTTATTGGTACGTTCCTATAATTTCGATATTGGGTTTCTTTAACTCGATACAGTTTACCTCTATGAATTCTATTTCTATTGCCGATTTAAGACAGTATCATACCAGCAGCGGTAATTCTTTAATTTCAGTAAATCAACAGCTGGCAATTGGTTTTGGAATCGCTTTCGGATTATTGGTTTTAAAGGTTTTTCAGGGAGATGTAAAACTTATTCATCACGAAATTCACAATGCATTTCGATATACTTTTCTGGTAGTGGGCTCTTTAACCATTTTATCAGGATTGGTTTTTAGAAGATTGCATTTTAAAGACGGAGACAATTTAAAACCAGCCAATTAATTAAACCAAATCATAAATTAACTTAACCATTTCGCATAAACCTTAGTAATGACTGCAAACAATTCTTCAATTCCTATTTTACAAACCAAACAACATTTTGAAATTCTAGACGGACTGCGAGGCGTAGCAGCACTTGCAGTTGTTATTTTCCATTTTATGGAATGGATTTTTACAGACCCAAGCAAGAATTTTATCGGGCATGGCTTTTTGGCTGTCGATTTCTTTTTCTGTCTTTCAGGATTTGTAATTGGTTATGCTTATGACGATCGTATTGCAAAAATGGGGCTTCGGAATTTTTTTATATCCCGAATTATAAGACTTCATCCGCTTGTTGCGGCAGGATCTGTATTGGGTTTACTGGCCTTTTTATTTGATCCGTTTGGCGGCAATCTTGAGTTGTACAGCACAGGTAAAATTATTTTAACTTTTATCTGTTCCTTATTTATGATTCCTTTGCCTGTAATTGCAGATCGCGGTTTTAATCTGTTTAGTTTCAATGCGCCGGCCTGGTCGTTATTTTGGGAATATATTGCAAATATTGTCTACGCTTTTGTACTTTACAAAATAGCGCGCAGTTATCTTTTGATCTTGACTATAATTGCTGCAGCAGCGATTTGTTATGTGGGTTATAATTCGGGGAATTTATTAGGAGGCTGGAGCGGGCCGACTTTTTGGGATGGATTCGCCAGAATATCGTATTCATTTTTAGCCGGATTACTTATTTACCGTTCAAACTGGATTATTAAAAACAAACTTGGATTTGCGGGTTTGTCTGTATTATTGTTATTGGCTTTTATAATGCCTTCTTCAGAAATGAATTGGATAACTGAACCTTTAATTGTATTGTTTTATTTTCCTCTGCTGGTATCTTTAGGAGCCGGATCGGTTTTAAATCCTGGGTTGAAAAAGGTTTGTGTTTTCTCTGGCAATATATCTTATCCGTTATACATGACACATTATGCAGCTTTATGGATGTTCGGAAATTATTATACCAATTATAAACCAGATACGACACAATTGACATTTGTTGTTATATCTGGAGTGATTCTGCTTGTTGGATTTGCTTATTTGGTAATGGTGGTTTATGATATCCCGCTGAGGAAATATTTAAGCGATAAACGAAAAGAAAAACTATCAAAGCTTAAGACCGAAAACATATAAAACTATTTTCAGAATGCTGTAAATAAAGAAAGGGAAGATTTTTATGTCTTCCCTTTTGTTTTTTATAAATCCAGAATTTCTAAAATTGATTAGTTTTTCTGTTCAGCAATTGTAGATTTATTGAGTTTGATGATTCTGATTTTCTTATTGGTATTATCCGATAAGAAAATACGATCGTCCAGTTGTGCATTGCCTACAATAACCCCAAAAGGATTTTGTCCTAAAATATCAGATGCACTCATTACAGCTTTATAATTTTTATTCATAAAAGCTTCTTTTGAATACAAACGCACATAATTTGTGTTTCCTGAATTTTCTGAAGTTACAGCAAAATCATTACTGAAAGTTACAGAAATAGGTTTGTTACTGGCAAATGGAGCTGTTGAAGGTTCAATTGGAGTCGTTAAAGAGTTTGCAGCATTTGCTTTAATATTGGCAATATCATAGTATAAATAACTTTTAGCATCTCTTCCTGCAACAATTAGATTTCCAGATTGTACATCCATTGAGTAAGCTTCTGTCCATCCGTTTAAGGTATTAAGTTTGGCGATTGGAGTTAAGTTCCAATTACTTGTTTCTGTAATTTGAGAAGTTTCAAACACTTTAATGCTTTTTTCTTTTTCTTTTACAAACACCAATCCGTCTTTTACCACAACACCAAAAACATGAACAAAAGTCTGCCACCATTGCCCGTTTCCAACTGTATTGATTCCTAAGCCGGTAGCTTCATCCAAAACAAAAAGTCTTGATTCTTCGCTACCTAAATAAATTCGGCCGTTATCAATACTTATCGATGTTAATAAAGTCAATGGTATAGTGGTGCTTCCTTTAGTATAATTGGAAATTGTTTTTAAATGTGCCAGTGTTAAAGCATCAAATACTTCTAAAGTACTGCCGTTGCATACATACAGTTTTTCTTTAGATATTGCAATTCCTTTTGGATCTAATGTTCCCGTACCGTCGCCAATTTGTTTAGCAGTAATTTCAGCGCTTTCGGTAGGGTAGTAGTAATCGTAGTTTATGGCTTCTATGTCGTTGTCTTTACTGCAGCTTGTAAAAAAACAAAGCAATAATAGTAAAAATGGCAGTTTGTTCATCTTGATTATATTGTTTAGTTCCATTTTCCTTCTCCTTTATATTTTAATAAAAATGGATTTTTTTGACTAATTGTAAACACAGGTTTTTTGTAGCTTCCAGACAGATAGCTTGTTTTTGTATATCCTTTTAAAATATCAGGATCTGTAAACGGAAGATCATTTAAATAAATTAAATACTTATAAAAATCCGTAAGCATTTCCTGCTGTCCGCCGCCTTCGCCGCTGTTTGCTAAATTACTGCTGTGGTTATAGCCGCTGTGATGTGAGTATTCGTGTGACCAAACCGACATTTCGCCAACCCAGTGGCCGGTTACATAACCAGATTCCCATTGTGAAGCCAAAGGCCCGCCTCCCCAGGCAGAATCTCCGCCAACCATTGCCATATTCAGAGTTCGGCTGTCAATATAAGTTCCGTATGCCTGTTCAATTTGAACTTTAGTTAAATAATCATAAACACCGTCAGCATCATCGGCATTTCCGTGCCAGTTTAAAGCACCGTTTATTGCTGTTCCTGCTGTTTCTGCCTGTTCTTTTTTGTATCGGTCAAAATTCATGAAAGTATCGTAATACATAGGATGACTGATTGCATACGAGAAATTGATAATCATCGTTATCGCTTCTTTTGCCAGAACAGGATTCATTGGCAGGTATTTTCCATATTCGTTTTTGTGATATTGATCGCTGAACTGAACCAATCTTGCCGATTTTATTTTTTTGAATTTCTGGAATAAAGGATCGCTCGATTCAACAGAAAACTCGATTGCACCAGATGAAAACCCTTCGATTTTATCAATAGTTACCGTATTTCCTTTTTCGAGTTCATAATCATTTTTGCCTTCCGTCAACGGAATTTTATGAAAAGATCTGTGAAAAGCCGGAACTTTAGAAAAATGAAAAAGTACAAATCGTTTGTCATAATTCGGCAGTTTTGCGTAGACTTTTACGTCGGTTAAGCCAACAGGCGAATAAAGGGAAATCTGTACAGAATCTTTTCCTTTTTGAATTACCTGCATAGGCTGATTGACACGAAACCAGCGGTCTTTATTGTCGTACATTTTAGATGAATTTTCGTCATCTTCAAACATTGTCATAGGTTTGTTTCCGTCAGGTAAAGCACTTGCGTCGATGGAAGGCAGATAAGTAGGTTGGTATTTGCCGTCTTCATTGTCGTCGCTGCAGGAGCTTAATAGAATACCTGCCGAGAGCGTAAGTAAAAAATAATAAAAGTTTTTTTTCATGTGGTTTTGTTTTGATTTGGGATTTGTTACTTAATTTTTTTAACGCATTCTTTTTAATTAAATTTTAAAGTTTTATAATAAGATAGGCTGGCAAAAATAAACGATAAAAGGGCTTTTGCATGGTCAAATACGACATATTTGTAATCTTTGCCTGAACTTGACTGCTTTTAAAGGTAAAAAACTATAAGATATTACGTATGAGGAGTTTGAATTTTGAATGCTAAAGCTTTACGATTAGCAGATAACTCCGGATTTGATAAAATACGAAAATAAAGGATGAAGATAAAGCATAAAAAAAGTCCGAAAAACATTTTCGGACTTTCTGGTATTTTAATTGGTTCCTGCAGCACTTTTATCTACGAGAAATACTAATTCTCCAGAGACAGGTTTAATTAGCTGCGTAGGGTAAAGTGAAGGATTGTATTCTCCTTTTGTTACTTCTTTTAAAGCATGTGCTTTTTTCTCTCCAAAAGTGACTACAATAATCTTTTCGGCTTTGTTAATTAATGGAGCAGTAAGCGTAATGCGGTGCATGTTCTGCGGTGCCAGAAAATAGGCATCAACCCACTTGTTTTGTTCGTTTAATACTGCTTCACCCGGAAAAAGAGAAGCCGTGTGTCCGTCATCTCCCATTCCTAAAAAGATAAAGTCAAACTTTCCTTCTTCTCCTAAAATTTTTCGAATTGATTGTTCGTATGTAACTGCATAATCTTCTGGTGTTACACCGTCTTTATACATTTCAAAAATATTTTCAGGCGGAATAGGAACGTGGCTTAATAATGCTGCATAAGACATTTTTGCGTTGCTCAAATCATCATTTAGCGGCACCCAGCGTTCGTCGCCCCAAAATATATAGACTTTACTCCAGTCTATTTTGTTTTTGTATGCATCAGAAGCCAGCAGTTTGTAAATTCCTGCAGGAGAAGAACCTCCTGTAAGAACAGCTGTAAATTTTCCTCTTTTAGCAATGGCATCTTGTGCTGCTGCTGTAAAAAGATCTGCTGCTGCTGTATTAATTTCTTCTGTAGTATTATATATCTGTATCATCTAAAAGTTCTTCTTTTGTTTGTGTATTCGGAATCCATTTGTGTCCCTGACGTGCCAATAGTTCATCAGCTTCTTCTGGTCCCCAGCTTCCGGCTTTGTAATTTGGGAAATTTACAGGAGCTGTAGTTTTCCATACCTGCTGGATAGTATCGATTGCATCCCATGCTTCTTCTACCTGATCCCAGCGCATAAATAGGGTAGGATCGCCCAATAAAGCATCTGCAATTAAGGTTTCATAAGCTTCCGGCGACATGGTAGAACAAGAAAAATAATCAAATATCATTTCTGCCGGTCTTAAAGAAAGTGACAGACCTGGTTTTTTGGTCATAAACTGCAGTTTAATATCCATTGCCGGCTGAATGTTGATAATCAGTCGGTTTGGTGTCATGCCTTCTTTCCCATAAGAAAATGAAGAATGCGGAACTGGTTTAAACTGAATTATAATGGATGATTGTTTTTCTTCCATTCTTTTTCCTGTACGAAGGTAAAACGGGATTCCCTGCCATCTCCAGTTATCCAGATAGATCTTCATTGCCACATACGTTTCAGTATTAGAATCTGGAGCAATTCCTTTATCCTGACGATATCCGGGAACAGGTTTTCCTTTTATAGTACCGGCATCGTACTGGCCTCTTACTATATAATGATCTACTTCTTCTGGTTTAATGCGTCGTATAGATTTTAAAACATCGGCTTTACGGTTACGAATATCATCGGCACTTAATGATGCTGGTGCTTCCATTGCCGTCATACATAATATTTGAAGCAGGTGATTTTGAATCATATCTTTTAATGCACCTACGCCTTCATAAAAACCGCCTCGTTCTTCTACACCCACTTCTTCTGCTACTGTAATCTGAACAAAGTCAATAAAATTACGGCTCCATAAAGGTTCAAACATTGAATTTCCAAATCGGAAAGCCAGAATGTTCTGAACTGTTTCTTTACCTAAATAATGATCGATTCTGTATATCTGTTCTTCTTTAAAGGTCTGCGAAAGCATTTCGTTCAGCTCAATCGCCGAAGTTTTATCATAACCAAATGGTTTCTCAATAATAATACGATCCTGCTTAGGGTTTGCAGCAAGACCAATTTTCTTGATATTGCTGGAAATAGTAGAAATAAAAGAAGGTGTTATAGAAAGATAGAAAAGACGATTGGCACGTTCTCCAAACGCTTCATCAAAACCTTTTATCTTTTCGTTTAAACTTAGATAAGATTCTTCTTTATCAATATCAAGGCTGTGATATGTTATGTGAGACAGAAATTTTTCTGTTTCAGGATCTGACTTGCCTTTTTTTCTTGAAAAATTTTCTAAATTTTCTAAAACATAACTGCGGAAATCTTCATCGGTTTTTTCAGCTCTTCCAAGTGCAATAATCTGAAATTTTTCAGACATACGTCCGTCAAGATACAGATTTTGAAATGCGGGAAAGAGCTTTCTTTTTGCTAAGTCTCCGGTTCCTCCAAAAATGACAATGATTGTTGGATTTTTAAGTTTATTTTTAGTCATTGTGTGTAGTTGTGTTGCTTTTTTAAGTTGCTTATTCAGCCCATTGTGTGTGGAAAACACCTTCTTTGTCGATGCGTTCGTATGTATGAGCCCCAAAGAAATCGCGCTGTGCCTGAATTAAATTTGTAGGCAGATTTGCAGATCTGTAAGAGTCAAAATAAGCTAACGAATTCATCAAACCAGCCGCAGGTAATCCTTTTTGAACGGCAAACTGAATTACAGCTCTCATTCCTGCTTGGTTTTCGGTTAATTTTGAAGCGATTCCAGAATCTAAAAGTAAGTTTGGTAAATCAGATTTTGCGACATACGCTTTTCTGAAATCTTCCAGAATAGTCGCACGAATGATACAGCCTCCGCGCCAGATTTTAGCAACAGTTTCCAGGTTTAATCCGTAATTGTATTCTTTAGAAGCAGTATGAAGCTGAGCTAATCCCTGAGCATACGTTACAACAATAGAAAGGTATAATGCCGATTTTAAAGCAGCAATTGCTTCGCTTGTATTTACATTGCTTTCAGGAGTATTCCAAACTAAGTTTTTTGCAGCTTCAATTCTTTCAGGTTTTGTTTTAGACATATCGCGCATTATAACAGCGGCGTCGATAGTTGGAACCGGAACCTGTAAATCCATTGCGTTTTGAGAAGTCCATTTTCCTGTTCCTTTAGATTTTGCCCAATCTGAAATTTTATTGATAAGAAGGCTTCCGTCTTCGTCTTTTTGTTTTAAAATTTTTCCGGTAATTTCAATCAGATACGATCTTAGGTCATCAGTTTGATTCCATTCTTCAAAAGTTTTTTGAATCGTTTCATCGTCTAAGTTATAACCTCTTTTCATAAGGTCATAAATCTCAGAAATTAACTGCATAATTCCGTATTCAATTCCGTTATGAACCATTTTTACATAGTTTCCTGCAGAACCGTTTCCTAAATATTCTACACAAGGTTCACCGTCTACTTTTGCAGCAATAGCCTCAAAAATAGGACGAAGTCTTTCGTATGCTTTTTGATCACCGCCCGGCATCATAGCAGGACCGAATCTTGCACCTTTTTCTCCGCCTGAAATTCCCATTCCGAAGAAATGAATACCTTTTTCAGATAATTCTATAAATCGTCTGTCAGTATCTGTAAAATAAGTGTTTCCGCCATCGATTATGATGTCACCTTTATCTAAATGTGGTAATAAGCTGGCTATAGCGCTGTCGACCGGTTTTCCGGCAGGAACTAAAAGCATAATCGCTCTAGGTTGTTGAATAAGCTCTACGAAATGTTTTACATCTGTTGTCGCTTCAATTGTGTGGGCGGCGTCAGCTTCTTGTTGAAGAGAGTTGACTTTTTCGGTATCTAAGTCTAAACCTGCAGCCGCAAAGTTATGGCTGGCGATATTTAAAAGTAAGTTACGGCCCATTACACCGAGTCCTACAATTCCAAAATCAAATTTGCTCATAGTTTTCAATTAACTAAAATTATTAAAGAATGTTTTTCTGGAAAAAAGTAAGAAAAAAATCAGTAATGCTTTTTCAATCAGTTCTTTGCAGAAAAACAAGATTTGTTTTAATCTTACTATTTAAGATTGACTCTGCTAAGTTAGAGAAAAATGATGAAAAACTAGGGGTAAAATAGTCCGCTTTTGGGGGTTTGTTGTGATAGTTTTTAAGTATGAAAAACACACTTAATTTAAAATGCAGAGTACTGAATCTAAAAAACACAATAATTAATTTATACTTTGATAATCATACCTGTTTAAAAGTATTTTATTTTATGATTTATAAAAAAAAGCCTGTAGACTTATTTGTTTACAGGCTTTTTTCTAGAGTTGCTTATGCTTACTAAAGGACTAATTATGCTTTAAATTTAGAAATCTTGATTTATTTTAACATTATAATGAGAATTTTTCAAGCTGTGATTTTAGATATCTGTTTTCATATTCTAATTTTTCAATATATTTTTTCATTACATCAAGTGTAAAGTTATTGTAGTCACTGTTTTGGCTGTTTGTATTGCTGGTATTTTTTTCATTGTTTAGAATATATATGCCGTCTTCAGGTTCATAAATTGCTTCCATATTTGTTCCCAAAATTTTTGCAAGACTGTCCCATTCACTTTTGGTAATTTTAGTTATTCCAGATTCTCTGCGGCTGTACTGCGATTGTGTCATTCCTAAAAGATGCGCAATTTCTTCCTGCGTTTTATTTTTCTCAATTCGTTTAGTAATTAGTTTTTGTTTAATCATAGTGGTTATTGTTTGATATTTTGTTTTTTGGGTTTCTCTAAAAATCACGTGGTTTTTCTGTGTTTTTTCTGACTTTAAGAGAGTGGAAACTTAGAAAATTTTATTTTATCGAAGAAAAAAAACGTAGGATATATAAGATAAAAAGCACTACAAAAACACATCAAACACCATTAAAAATTTAATATTGACAATAAATATGTCAGAATAAGCATATTTTATGCTTGAAAAAGCATTGTAGGAGAAATATTTAAATTTCAATTTTGGAAAAAATGTAACAACTGTTAATTTTCTAATGATTTGTGCGCAGAGTCGTTTTTTAATTTTCAATACTACATTTTTTAAATATTATTATTAACAATAACAAAAAAATCAGATTATGAAAACTCAAAAAATGAGCCTTGCTAACGCACAGGGAAAATTATCAAGAAACGAAATGAAAACAATTATGGCAGGAAGCGGATGTCCTTCTGGAACTTTTCCTTGCTACTGTAATGGTAATTATAACGGATGCAGAAGCAGTATACAAGAATGCTGGGATGCTTGTCCTAGATAATAAGTGACAGTTAACTTCTAAAGTTAATATTTAGTAAAGTGCTTTTAAATTATACTTAAACAAGTCAAGAATTTTTAAATGCTTACTAATTGATAATTTTTTAAGCTATAAGCACTATTTCACAATTTTGCTTATAGCTTATTTAATATAAAGATGCCAGTAGTCACTGGGCAAAATGCTGTTAAATATTCCTTGCCACACAGAAATATAAAATTTTATGAATGAAGATTTTAATTACCTTTTTCAATATTTAGAAAAAGAAAATATAGTTATTGATAAATCTGAATTTGATTTTCAGATACAGTCACATCCGGATTACCCAACTTTATTATCTGTGGTTGATACTTTAAGTTTTTTTAATATTAAAAATGGTGTTCTTCAGGTTGATTATGCAGAAATTGATGCCTTACCGGATCATTTCGTCGCACTCTTAAATCTGGGCGGGCAGCAGCTTTGTTTTATAGAAAAAAAAGGCGAAAACTATATTTATAAAAAAGTAAGTAATACAACTGATGAGTATACTCTTACACCCGAAGTATGGAGCGGATTTGTTTTGTTATTGGAAAAACCAGAAAATGAAGTATTGCCAACAGCTTCTAAAAAAAGTTTTAGCTGGGTTTTACCTGTTTTATGTTTTGTTTTGTTTTCTTCTTATTTGTTTTATACGCCAAGTAATCTGATAACTAAATTGTTTTTTGTTTTTCCTGCTATTGGAATTTTGTTTTCTATTGCGGCGCTTAAGGATTTATTTGGAACAAAAATAAAACTGTTGAATAGTTTTTGCAATATGGCTTCGTCAACAAGCTGTTCGACGGTTGTAAATTCTGATAAATGGAAAATTTTTGAAGTCATAAATTTTAGTGATTTAAGTGTAGTTTTCTTTGTTTCTCAATTAACAGGCTTTTTTTCTTTACTGCTTCTGGGTGACACAGCAGCCTATTTTTCAATACAAAAAGTCCTGCTTTTAGGAGCACTGCCTATTTTATTGTTGTCTTTGTACTTTCAAAAAATGGTAGAAAAAAAATGGTGCCCAATTTGTCTCACTATAATGAGTGTTGTACTGCTGGAGTTAACTTATTTGTTTGTATTTGAGAATACTGTTTTTGCTTTTTCTCCTGTTTCCATAATTGTTTTTTCATTGGTTGTTCTGACTGTTGTAACCATTTGGATTTCGCTTAAAGAAATACTTATCAAACAAAAAGAATTAAAAGAATATCAGCTAAAAGCCATTCGATTTGAAAAAAATTATGATGTTTTTAGAAATTCTCTGCTCGCAAAAGAAAAAACAGAGATGCTGCAAAGTCCGCTGCTATTTGGCAACAGAGAAAGTTCAACAAAAATCGTTCTTATATCAAATCCTTTCTGTGGTTATTGCAAAGATGCACACACTGTTATAGAAACTATTCTGGAAAAATATTCAGATGATGTACAAATAGAACTTGTTTTAAAAGCAGATCTGGAACGCGAAAACGAACATTCTGTAAAATTGTTTAGAAGTCTGATTAATATTTATATGAATGAAGGCGAAAAAAGCTTTTTAACAGCACTGCAGGCATGGTTTGAAAATACGAACCTGACAGTATGGCTTGAAAGATTTCCTAGAAATATAACATCAGAATTTGATTCAATATTTGATTTTCAATACAAATGGTGCGAAGAAAACGATTTTAATTTCACGCCGGCTATTCTTATAAACGGATATGAATATCCAAAAATGTATGATAGAAAGACTTTGCCATTTTTTATAAAGGATTTCATCGAAGACGAATTTTAAATATTGACAAAATGAAATCAATAGCTGTACTAACATGCTGGTATGGAAAATATCCTTGGTATTTTCCCTATTTTATACACTCCTGCACATTTAATCCAACTGTGGATTTTTATATTATAACAGACAATACTGACTTTATACCCGGAAAACCGGATAATGTTATCATTATATATAAAACAAAAGCCGAGATAATTGCCAATGCTTCTGAAAAATTGGGATTTACTGTAAATATTGACGACCCTTACAAGCTTTGTGATTTTAAACCTGCGTATGGTTTCTTTTTTCCGGAAATTATTAAAGGTTATGATTTTTGGGGTCAGAGCGATTTGGATATTATTTATGGAAATGTCAGGGATTTTATAACAGACGAAATGCTCGATAAGTTTGATTTTATCAGCGTGAGACATGATTATACAACGGGATGTTTTGCTTTATACAGAAATAATGAAGTAATGAATACTTTTTTTATGAGAAGTAAAGATTACAAGAAAGTATTTTCTGAATCAAAACACTTTTGTTTTGACGAATGCAGTTTTGCCTGGGATGCGCTGACAGCCGGAATGTCAATATTTGATTTACAAACAGAGGTTGAAAGTTTTACGCATCTTATTAAAAAAGCAGAGCAGGAAAAAGAGATTGAAGCTCATTTTGATTTTATTCTTCTTGAAGGATTAACCGGCAGAATAACTTTTGATAATGGACGGATTTACTATAAAAATCAATTTGAAGGAATAATGTATCATTTGTTTTGGTTTAAAAAAGATTATATACCTGAGAAAACACAGAGAAAAATTCCAAACAAATACTATTTAAGTAAAACCAAAATTTATCATTCAAGATAAGTGTAGAATAAATGAAAAAATTTAAAAAGTTTCCGAATTTTAAACAGGAAGAGTCTAAAGACTGCGGGCCAACCTGCATTAAAATGATTGCAAAATATTATGGAAAAACTGTTAATATTCAGGAACTTCGTGATTACAGTGAGACAAATCGAGGCGGGAGTAATTTATTATCATTAAGTGATGCTGTCGAAAAAATAGGGTTTAGGTCTATAGGTATTAAGTTAAATTTAAAAAGACTTGATGAAATGCCTCTGCCTTGTATCTTGTTTTGGGATAACTGCCACTATGTTGTATTGTATAATATTAAAAATAATTTTTACTACATTTCTGATCCGGCGATGGGTTTGGTGAAATATTCTAAAGAAGATTTTATAAAAAATTGGCTTGGAAAAAATGCTAATGAAAACACAGCAGAAGGAATTGCTTTATTTTTAGAACCTACTCCAAAATTTTATCAAAGTGAATTTGATACGGAAGAAAGAAATAGAGTGGGGTTTTCTTTATTAGCCAAATACATACTGCCTTATAAGTCTTTTGTTGTACAGCTGGTTATTGGCTTAATAGCGGGAAGTTTTTTGCAGCTTATTTTTCCTTTTCTTACGCAGAGTATTATAGATATTGGTGTACAAAACAGAAGTATTCATTTTATTTATTTAATTCTTTTTGCGCAGTTATTTCTGTTTTTTGGAAAATCAGCTTTAGATCTTATCCGCAGCTGGATACTGCTGCATCTTTCTACCCGAATAAACATCTCGCTTATTTCAGATTTCTTTATTAAATTAATGAATCTTCCCATTTCATTTTTTGATGTAAGAATGACTGGAGATATTCTGCAGCGCATCAATGATCATCACAGAATAGAGCGTATATTAACCACTTCGTCACTTAATGTTTTGTTTTCTACAATTAATATGGTAATCATGGGATGTGTTTTGGCGTATTATAATATCCAGATTTTTGTAGTGTTCTTTCTTGGAAGTTTCTTTTACTTTCTTTGGATGGCGCTTTTTCTTAAAAAAAGAGAAGTTCTCGATTATAAACGTTTTGCTGAAATAAGTAACGAACAGAGTAAAGTTATTGAGCTTGTAAACGGCATGCAGGAAATAAAGCTTCATAATGCCGAAAAACAAAAACGATGGGGCTGGGAATATATACAGGCAAGACTTTTTAGAGTTTCTATGAAAGCATTAATATTAGAACAGACACAAACCGTAGGTTCAAACTTTATTAATGAATTAAAAAACATAATTATAATTTTCTTTTCGGCAAAACTGGTTATTGACGGTTCGATTACACTAGGTATGATGCTTGCAATTAGTTCAATTGTGGGAAGTTTAAACGGCCCGATAACGCAGCTGGTTGATTTTGTGAGAGAATTTCAAGATGCTAAAATATCGATGGGGCGCTTATCTGAAATACACCAAAGAGAGGATGAGGTTGAGCAGGAACAGCATCAGACTCATGATGTTCCAAAAGATTTTGATATGATTATTAATAATTTGTCTTTTCGTTATACAGGATCAGATACTCCTGTTCTTAAAGATTTAAATCTTACCATACCAGCCAATAAAATAACGGCTATAGTAGGAACAAGCGGCAGCGGTAAAACAACTTTAATGAAACTGCTGCTTAAGTTTTACGAGCCGGATAAAGGAGATATAATTCTTGCAGCTCAAAGTGAAAATGCCTTTTCTTCGACATCTCTTTCAATGATAGCACAAAAAGCATGGCGCGGCAGTATTGGAGCTGTTATGCAGGAAGGGTTTATTTTTAATGATACAATTGCAAACAATATTGCAATTGGTGAAGACAGGATTGATAAAAAAAGACTGCTGTATGCGGCAGATGTGGCTAATATAATGAGTTACATTAATGAACAGCCTTTGGGCTTTAATACTATGATCGGTTCTGAAGGAATAGGAATGAGTACAGGACAAAAGCAAAGACTTCTTATTGCAAGAGCCGTTTACAAAAATCCCGAAATGTTGTTTTTTGATGAAGCTACTTCTGCACTTGATGCGAATAATGAGAAAGAAATTATGCAGAAACTGAATCTTTTTTTTAAAGATAAAACCGTTGTGGTTATTGCACACCGATTAAGCACGGTAATGAATGCCGATCAGATTGTAGTTTTAGACAAAGGAAAAATTATCGAAATAGGAAATCATACTACTCTTGTAGAGCAGAGAGGAAATTATTTTGAGTTGGTTAAAAATCAATTACAGCTTGGAAATTAAATTATGGAGCAGGATATTACACTAGAATTAAGAAGTGAAGAAATTCAGGATGTGCTTTCAAAAACACCCATTTGGATGATTCGATGGGGGACGATTGTAATATTTGCAATAATCGTTATACTGTTTTATGTATCATACATTATAAGATATCCGGATGTTGTAAGTACAGAAATTGTCATTACAACTAATATTCCGCCGGAAAAATTAGTCTCTAAATCATCCGGACGAATAGAAGCCATACTTATAAGCGATAAAGCAACAGTTAAAAAAAATACGACGCTGGCAGTTATTGAAAATTCGGCAAATTATAAAGATGTCTTTTTACTCAAAAAGATTATTGCTGATTTTGATATTAACGATACAAAAAAAGAATTTCCTTTTGCCGTAATGAAAAACAAACAACTGGGTGAAATTGAAAGTGCTTTTGCTATTTTTCAAAAAGACTATGAAGTTGAAAAACTAAATGAAAATTTACATCCTTTTGATGTTGAAAATAAAGCTCAGGTTTCTGAAAAAACTCAAATTAAAGAAAGGTTAGAAATTTTACAGCAGCAAAAAGAAATTAATGAAAGCGAGTTACAGCTTCAAAAAAACGAAATAGGCCGATTTGGAATTCTTTTTAATAAAGGAATTATATCGGCTCAGGAAATGGAAACTAAAAAGCTCAGCTATCTGCAGGCTCAGAAAAATTACAAAACCTTATTGTCATCGATTTCCCAGTTAAAATCTTCTTTGATCGATAATACAAAAATGGGGCATAATTTGCAGATAAGCAGCACTAAAGAAGAAGTGAATCTAAACAGGAACATGGCACAGTCTTTTTATCAGCTGAAAAAAGTGATAAAGGAATGGGAGCTTACGAATACCTTAAGATCTTCGGTTAGCGGCGTAGTTACTTTTTTGCAGGTTTGGACAGAAAACCAAACGATTAATGAGGGAGATAATGTTTTTTCGATTATTCCCGATAAAGAAAATGGTTTTGTTGGAAAAGTAAAAGCAACACCTTTAAATTCAGGAAAAATAAAAGTTGGCCAAAACGTAAACATAAGACTGGCTAATTTTCCAGATAGGGAATTTGGAGTATTAAGAGGCAAAATTCATAATATTTCGCTGGTTCCGGACAAAGATGGAAACTTATTATTAGACGTTTCACTTCCAGATGGTTTGCAGACATCTTACAGGAAAAAAATACCATTTCAGCAGGAAATGAAAGGAAAAGCAGAAATCCTGACAGAAGACTTAAGATTAATAGAAAGGATTTTATATCAGTTCAAAAGTATTTTTGAGCAGGTTTAGTCTTCTGCTTATTTTATATAAAAAGCCTGTAAGCTTAATGTTTACGGGCTTTTTTATGCATTAATGAGATTGTAATCGAGTTTTTAATTCTAATTATTTTATAAAAACTTGAAAAAAATAAAAAAATAGAATAGGGGTAAAATAAGATTCGGTTGTATTATTTCTGTAACAAAAGCAGAATTAATTAAAACCTATTCTCGATCATGGTTAAAATCATTAATTATCTATTTTTTAAGTTGACATTTTTTGGCTCACAGCCTTATGCAATAGAAAAAATCCATGAAGTCGAAAAAAGCAATCTAAACGTAATTGTTTGTGCACTGCCGGTTATTTTGCTTTTTGCTGCTCTTGATTTTATTATCTTTTATTTTCTGGAAAAGAAAGACCACGATAAAAACAAAACTGATCAACCCATAAATGTAATTATACCATGCAGACAAGTCAAAAACAAAAGCAGCAATTTCAGCAGCAGTTATTCGAATACTTTAGCCAAAAAGATAATAGTGTAACCATTCTGGAGAATGAAATGGTAATTACAAAAGGAACAGATAAAGGATTAACATTTACGTATCTTTCTGATCACAGCTGTATTATACACTGTTACGAATTTAGTTTGAATACTGATCTCGATATCGATACAACGATTGATACTTTTATTAAACTTCTGGTTAATCATAATTTAATTCATCAACAGTCTGATTCAATTTTCAATTAATCAAAATATATAAAATATAAAAAGTATCTATCTTTGATTGAATATCAAACTGTTTTTGTGAAGTATAGTAATACAGATCATATTAATTTTATGAATAACAAAAATGAAGCTGCTTTTGAAAAGGTTTTTAAAACCTACTTCAAAAGCCTTCATGCATTTGCCTATACTTTTATGAAAGATGAAATTATTGCAGAAGAAATCGTGCAGAATGTATTCTTTCGAATTTGGGAAAAAAAGGAACAATTGCAGATTGATGATTCATTAAAGTCTTATTTGTATCGATCTGTTCATAACGAAAGTTTAAATCATATTAAACATTTAAAAGTAAAAACTTCTTTTCAATTAGAGTATTCAGGTAATATGGAACCTTCAAATCAAGATGCATCAAATCAAATGATTGCCGCCGAACTTGAAACCGAAATTCAAAAAGCAATTAATGAATTACCACAGCAGTGCCGTATCATTTTTCAAATGAGCCGTTTTGAGCAACTTAAATACCAGCAAATTGCAGATCAATTGAATATTTCTATCAAAACAGTTGAAAATCAAATGGGTAAAGCTCTTAAAGTAATGCGTTTAAAACTAATTGAATATCTTCCTTTTTTATTGTTCTTAATCAATTTAATTCGAAGATCATGAGCCAAAATAATAGGAATATGAATGATGATGTACTAGTGAAATATCTAGTTGGCGAAACTGATGCAGACGAAAATGCAATGGTAAAAAAATGGCTGGATGCCAGTGATAACAATTTAAAATACTACAGCGATTTTAAGAAAATCTGGGAAGATAGTCTTTTAATTGCTGCCAAAAATACAACTGTAAATGAAAATGAAGCGTGGGAGCGATTTCAAAACCGTATCCATAAAAAAGAAACATCGGTTATTCTAAACAAATCATACCGTTATTGGCAGATAGCTGCTTCGATTATCTTAATTATTGGTTTAGGATGGTTTGGTTATTCTTATTTTAAAAATAAATCAGATGATACAATAATTCAGATATATGCATCAAACACGGCTAAAAATGATACTTTACCAGATGGTACAATTGTCACACTGAACAAAAACTCGTTATTGTCTTATAAAAAATTTACAGGCAGTACCAGACCTGTTACTCTAAAAGGTGAAGCTTTTTTTAAGGTTTCTCCCAATAAAACAAAACCTTTTATTATTCATATTAATGATGTCACAGTAAAAGTAATAGGAACATCTTTTAATGTGAAAAACAAAAACGGAAAAACCACCGTAAATGTTGAAACTGGAATTGTAAAAGTGAGAAGAAATAAAGATGAGGTAGAATTAATGCATGGAGAAAAAGTAGTTATTGCCAATCAGCAGGCAGGATTATTTAAAAGTGTCAGCAAAGGCCGTTTATACAATTTTTACCGCAATAGAGAATTAGTCTGCGATGAGACACCGCTGCAGGAATTAGCAGATGCTCTTAACGAAATATACAATGTTAACATTGTTATTAAATCAACGTCTTTACAGGAAAAACCATTAACGACAACATTTAAAGATCAATCATTAGATCAGATTTTAGAAGTAATTCAGGAAACATTTACCATTAAAATCGAACGTACAAATAATCAAATACTATTAGAGTAATTCTTTTTTATATGCTCAGCAACACAAAGTTTATTTTTGCACCCATTTTGTTTCTACTTATTTCGGGTGTTTTTTTTAAAGTAAATGCTCAATCTATATTAGATAACGAAATATCTGTTCATGCAGATAAGAAACCATTAGGCAGTATTTTGGACTTAATGGAAGAAAAAGGAAATTTTAGATTTGCTTATTACAGCAAATTAGTTGTAAAGGATAGTGTTGTCAGTATTCATGCCGATAAATATACCATAAAAGGAGTTTTAGACCAGCTGTTAAGCAATAAATACGAGTACAAAGAATCGCCGGGGTTTATTATTGTACGTTATGCTCCATTAGAGCTGGCTCTTGAGCTAGAAAAGAACAATAGTACCAGCGACGGACAGCAGATCGTCAGTGGCTATATTATAGATACACAGACTAACAATCGTATCGAAAATGTGAGTGTACTGGAGAAGAATGTGCTACAGTCTACATTAACCAATAAAGATGGGGCTTTTGAACTCCGATTAAAAAATGCTCACCAGACTATAGAACTTACGGCAGTGAAAGAAAATTATAAAACCGTGACGATGCTGTTTCTTTCTGAAATTAAGATTCAGATGGGAAATAGAAAATCGTCATCAGATTATATCGATGGGGATTTTTCGGCAATAGAAAGATCAGGAATTGGCCGTTTTTTTATTTCTTCTAAACAAAAAATACAATCGCTTAATTTGGGAGGGTTTATTTCTAAAGTTCCTGTACAGGCTTCCCTAATTCCGAGTATCAGTACACGAGGTATGATGAATACGCAGATTGTCAACAATTTTTCTTTAAATGTGTTAGGCGGTTATAATGCCGGTGTGCGCGGATTAGAAATGGCAGGGCTTTACAATATTAACCGTATGAATGTCGAAGCACTTCAAATGGCAGGAATATTTAATACTGTTGGAGGATCAGTAAACGGACTTCAATTGGCCGGAATTTATAATAATGTTTTTGGCAATCTTAACGGTTTACAAATAAGCGGAATTCATAATAGTGTAAAAGGTTCACAAATTGGTCTGCAAATGAGTGGTATCTATAACAATGTTTATAAAGATTCAAAAGGACTTCAAATTGCAGGAATTCATAATACTGTAAATGGTTCTCAAAACGGATTGCAGTTATCGGGTATTTATAATATTGGAAAAGATACCGTAAGTGGTGCTCAAATTACCGGACTTTTTAATTATGCCAAAGAATTACATGGAGTTCAGTTTGGATTAGTAAATATTACAGATTCAGAATCTGGATATAGTTTTGGCTTATTAAACTTTAAAAAAGGCGGTTATAAAAAAATCAGCATTACAAGTAATGAAATTTCAGATATAAATCTGTCTATAAAAACCGGAGATCACAAAATGTATACTATTTTGATGGCGGGAGCAAGCGAACAAAAAGAAGAAGAAAAAATGTTTTCTTTTGGAATTGGAGTAGGAAAAAGCATTCCGTTAGGGAAACGTTTTACTTATAATCCCGAATTTAGTTCACAATATCTTTATTTGGGAAATTGGGATCGATACAATTCCTTATCTAAATTCGATTCAGCTTTTTCTTTTCAATTATTCAAAGGTTTAGCTATATCTGCAGGACCTTCTTTTAATTTATACTGGTCTGAAAAGAAAGATAAAAACGGCAGTGTAAATACTTCTACATTTGTTCAGGATCGTACCAAACGTTATAATATAATCAATAATAACAGCAAAGACATTATTGGATGGATAGGCTGGAGTTTTGGAATAACGTTGTTTTAATGATATAAAAAAAGCGGAAAAACATATTGTTTTTCCGCTTTTTTGTGGAGTCGCCGGGAATCGAACCCGGGTCCAAACAAGCAACTAAAGAGCTTTCTACACGCTTATTTCCTGATTAGATTTTCGATGTTAAGCTAGGCCAGAAACAGCCACCGAACACTTATCTTCTTAATTTTCGAAACCCACCCGAAGCTCATGGATATCTAGGTTTATTTTTACGGTTCCCCTGAACGGAACGCCACAAACCAAGGCTTTCCAGGAGAATCCAGCTTCTCTACCTTGTAGAGACGTGGCGCAATCTTACTATGATTCGGATTATGCAGCTAAAGCGTAATTATTTTCGCCGTGTAAAAGTTTGAGATCTTATATTTACGAGCAAGGTCTCAATGCTCGACGTGCTTACTGTTCAATTCGACTTGCTGTCAAAACCAGTCGACCCCAAAAAATAAGTCTGCAAATTTAGAGTATTTGAAATTACTTTCTGCTAAAATTTTTAAAAAAAAGTCATAAAGTCCAAACTCGAAAGTCCAAAGTCAGCATTGGCAATGTTTTTAAGACTTTACAACTTTTTACTTTCGTCTTTACGACTATAATTTTACTCTTCGTCTTTAAAATTAAAAGGATAATCGCCAAAAATAGGAGCCAGTTTACGTACTGCATAAGTGTTTCTTGTCATCTTATTAGACAATGCAATTATCGTAACATGTTCTTTTATCAAAGTAATATAAGATGAGGTATTTCCGTGCCACCAGCCATTATGGAAATAAAAATTCTGTCCGGTTTCCCAATTAATCATTCTAATTCCTAAACCGTAATTTTTAGTTCCTTTGCGTTCGTTGCTGTAGCCGGTATATACTTGTTTCAGTAATTCAGGTTTCAAAAAGTCAGGTGATTGTCTAGCGCGGTCAAATTTTAACAGATCTCGTGCAGTCGAGAAAATGTTTTTATCTCCATAAACATTATCTAAATAATCAAAACCTATTTCTACGCCATTTCCTTTATAAGAAGGAACAATTTTTTTTCTGTCTTTGTCATCATCAAAAACATAGGTATGAGTCATTCCTAAAGGTTTAAAAATCATTTCAGACATTGCTTCCTTATAACTTAAACCTGTAATTTTCTCAATAATAAGTGCCAGCATTGCATAATTAGTATTGCAATAGCTGAAACGTGTTCCCGTTTTAGATTCTAAACCAATATCTTTCGTGGCAAGAATATCTAAAATATCTTTGTTTGTAAGCTGGTTATGTCTGTCCCAAATAGATTTATCTCTATCTGTAAAATAAGCATAATTACGCATTCCGGTACGGTGGTCTAAAAGCATTCTAATCGTGCAGTCTTCGTAAGGAAACGTTTTTAAAATCGTATTTACTTTTTGATCTAATTCTATTTTTCCGGCATTAACCAGTTTTAAAACTGCTGTAGCAGTTAGAACTTTACTAACAGAGGCAATTTGCACCGGAGTTTCGGGCGTTATTTTTGTCCCTTCGTTTTTATTAGCAAAACCATTATATCTTTCGAAGATAATCTGACCATTTCGGGCAACTAAAAAGCTTCCGTTCATTGTATTATTAGGCCAGTTTTTGTTGTAAAAATGATTTATTCTTCCAACAACGGAGTTTTTATAAGCTTGTGAAACTTTAGGTTCAGGACCTAACGGCTTCATTTTAGGTAAAGTATCTTCGACTGTTTGGGCAGCAGCTGTTTGTGTTTTTTTGTCATTGCCACAAGAACTTAAAACTAATACTGTAAAAAGTATTTGTGGTATCTTTGTTTTTTTAAGGAAAATCATTTGCATCGTTCTTTAAAAACAAATATATCGAATTCAATTTTGTTGTTTTCTCAATTTTGAGGCTTAAAAACGTGCTTTTTAACATAGTTTTAACAGGTTGTTTTTTTAGCGCTTTGTTTTTCAGCTACTAACGGTTTCGAAACATTCTAAATTACATTTTCGAAACAAAATTTTAACTATATTTGTTATATTTGAAACAAATAACCTTTAAAAAGTTATATTATTAAACTATCAAAAACCTATTTAAATGAAGTTTGGAATTATTAAAGAAAGAAAAAATCCGCCGGATAGAAGAGTTGTTTTTTCTCCTAATGAACTGACAAAATTAAAGCAGTCTTATCACGAAGCCTCTGTTGAGGTAGAAAGCTCAGATATCAGGATATTCTCTGATGAAGCGTATAAAAATATGGGAATAACGGTTACTGATGACATTTCGAACTGTGACGTTTTATTTGGAGTAAAAGAAGTTCCTGTAGAAAATTTAATTCCCAATAAAGCCTATTTTTTCTTTTCGCATACGATTAAAAAACAGCCTCATAACAGAAAATTACTTCAGGCAGTTTTAGAGAAAAATATTGATTTATACGATCACGAAACCATAGTTGATGCACATGATCATCGTTTAATTGGTTTTGGGAAATATGCTGGAATGGTTGGGGTTTACAACGGAATCCGTGCTTTTGGAATTAAGTTTGAATTGTTTAAACTGCCAAAAGCTGAATCTCTTTCAGGAAAAGATGCATTAATTGCGCAGCTGAAACGTATTACAATGCCAGCTTTAAAATTTGTAGTTACCGGAACTGGAAAAGTTGGGAGCGGAGCAAAAGAAATTCTCGATGCTATTAAAGTAAAAGAAATTACAGTTGATAATTATCTGACGAAAAAATATACACAAGCTGTATATGTTCAGTTAGATGTTTTAGAATATAATAAACGTCTTGACGGACAGGTTTTAGATTTCAAGGATTTTGTCGATCATCCGCAAGAGTATACTTCAGATTTCGAGAAGTTTACAAAAGTGTCTGATATTTATTTTGCGGGTCATTTTCATGCAAATAACGCTCCAATGATTTTAACCAGAGAAATGCTGAACGCGAGCGATTGTAAATTAAAAGTTGTAGCCGATATTTCCTGCGATGTAAACGGACCTATTGCCTGTACAATTCGTTCTTCGACAATTGAAGAGCCTTTATACGGTTATTTCCCTTTTGAAGATAAAGAAGTAGACTTTTTTCATCCTGCAGCTGTTGCTGTTATGGCGGTTGATAACCTGCCGTGTGAAATTCCAAAAGACGCCAGCGAAGGTTTTGGCGAACAGTTTATGGAACATGTTATTCCGGCTTTTTTCAACGGAGATAAAGACGGAATCTTAAAACGTGCCAAAATCACTGAAAATGGAAAATTGACGGAGAGATTTAGCTATCTGCAAGACTATGTTAATAATGGTTGATTGTGAATTGTAAATTATAAATTAAAAAGCCTGAAATTGATATTTCAGGCTTTTATTTTTTGTCATCCTGAGCGAAGTCGAAGGGCTTTACACATAAAAAACTTCGACTTCGCTCAGTTTGACAATGAATCATTTTTTTCTGAATGATGATAATTAACAATTCACCATTAACAATTCACAATTAAATTAAACCATATCTTCGGGTTTAACCCACGCGTCAAAATCTTCTGGTGTTACATAACCTAAGCGAACCGCTTCTTCTTTAAGAGTTGTTCCGTTTTTGTGAGCGGTTTGCGCAATTTCTGCTGCTTTATAATAACCAATTTTAGTATTCAAAGCTGTAACGAGCATTAGTGAATTGTCTACTAATTCTTTGATGCGTTTGTGATTTGGCTCGATTCCTTGCGCACAATGTTCATCAAATGAAACGCAGGCATCTCCCAATAATCGTGCAGATTGTAAAAAGTTGGCTGCCATAACCGGTTTAAAAACATTTAGTTCATAATGTCCCTGCATACCGCCAACCGCAATTGCCATATCGTTTCCAATAACCTGAGCACAAACCATTGTCAAAGCTTCACATTGCGTTGGATTTACTTTTCCAGGCATAATAGAAGATCCCGGTTCGTTTTCAGGAATGTGAATTTCGCCAATACCGGAACGCGGGCCAGATGCCAGCATTCTAACATCGTTTGCAATTTTATTTAACGAAACTGCCAGTTGCTTTAAAGCGCCGTGTGTTTCTACAATTGCATCGTGTGCTGCAAGTGCTTCAAATTTATTCTCAGCTGTTACAAAAGGATGATTTGTAAACTTTGCAATATATTCGGCAACTTTTACATCGTAACCTTTTGGAGTATTCAGTCCGGTTCCAACAGCGGTTCCTCCAAGAGCAATTTCAGACAAATGTGCTAAAGTATTTTTTAAAGCTTTTAATCCAAATGCTAATTGAGCTGCGTAACCTGAAATTTCCTGTCCTAAAGTTAAAGGCGTAGCGTCCATTAAGTGTGTACGTCCAATTTTTACAACGTCTTTAAATTCACCTGCTTTTTTTACTAAAGTTGCGTGCAGTTTTTCAACTCCAGGAATTGTCGTTTCAACTACCATTTTGTAAGCAGCAATATGCATTCCGGTTGGGAAAGTGTCATTTGATGACTGTGATTTATTGACATCGTCATTTGCTTTGATGAATTGCTCGCCTTCACCAATTTCAAAGCCTTTAAGAACCTGAGCGCGGTTAGCAATTACTTCATTGACATTCATGTTGCTTTGCGTTCCTGAACCTGTCTGCCAGATTACAAGAGGGAATTGATCGTCCAGTTTTCCTTCCAGAATTTCGTCGCATACAGCGGCAATAGCATCTCTTTTTTCTATTGGCAGTACACCTAGATCATAATTAGCGTAAGCTGCCGCTTTTTTTAGATATGCAAAACCTTCGATGATTTCCTGAGGCATCGATCCTGAATTTCCAATTTTAAAATTATTTCGAGAACGTTCTGTCTGCGCACCCCAATATTTATCGGCTGGGACCTGAACTTCGCCCATGGTGTCTTTTTCTATTCTGTATTTCATTTTGTTGTAAATATGTTGTTTGTAAAAATGTATTCAGTTTAAATGTTTGATTTTCTGAGTTGAAAAATGAAGTTCTTTTGAAAAAGGATGGTCTAGCCCTGATGGAAGCGGCATCCTTTTGTGGCGGTGTTCGCCGCAAAAGATATAGCAGACAGCAGGTTTCAGCTCCTTAAAATACTCATGTTCTTCTAATTTAGATAGTTGAATAATATGCGGAAAAAATCCTTATTTAAAATGAGTATAAATATACGGATAAATGTTATTTCACGAAAATTGATTTAGATTTTATTGCTGAGGAAAAATATATACCCTACATTTGTGGTAACATTCAAAAATTCCGGAAAACATGTTTGAATTTTCACAGTACTTAGGCTTTTTACTTTTCTTAACCATACTAACTATAGGGTTTTGGTTAATGTTTTTCTTGGTTGGTTTCGTATCTTATTGGGTTACGGGAGCTAGCTGGGAAATGATCAAAGAAAAGAGAGCTAAAAAAAGACAAGAAGAACAATCAATTTAATTAAAATTGATTTCATTAAAAAAGAACCCTTTTGGGTTCTTTTTTTTGTGCCAAAAAAAATCCAAATTCCAATGAGAGTTAATCAATTGGAATTTGGATTTTTTATATTGGAATTTAGCAAATGTTATCCAGGGAAATCTCCGCCGCCTTCACCGCCGCCATCATTTTTAGGCTGTGCGTTTTTGTCTCTTTCGCTTTTCGGTTTGTTGAAACGATAGGTAAATGACAAGTTAAATTGACGTTTACGGAACTGCATTTCACTATACGATTTTTGACTTTCAAGAGTAGTATCATTTTGAAGATACGTATATGATCTCATAATTCTTGAATTAAAGATATCGCTGATGTTAAAAGCAATAGTAGCTTTGTCTTTTAAAATATCTTTGCTTAAAGCTGTATTCATTGAAAACTGATCAAGGTTTTTTCCTTGTGCAGTTTTTTGTTCTCCGTTGTAAGTTCCGTTTAACTGCCAGTCAATTTTGTATGGCAATGTAACTTTTGAATTGATTCTTGCAAACCAAGTGTTGGCTTGATTGTCAAGATTTTGCACAACTAAGTTACCCTGTGTATCTGTATAAGTGTTTTCTCCGGTTGTTTTTACATTGTAAAGATTGAAGTTACTGTTTAATCTCCACCATTTAAACGGAGTGTAGTTAAACGTAAATTCGAAACCATATTTTTGCTCTCTTCCTAAGTTAATTGGACGGCTTAAAATAACTGGAATTCCGTCTACATTATCACCATTTGGAGTTCTGACAAAACTGAAAACATCTTTTGTATTTTCAAAATAAGCAGAAGTACTGAAAGTTACTTTCTCCCATCTTTTAATATATCCTACATCATATTTGTCTGTTAATGATGGATCTAAGTCAGGATTTCCCTGAAAAATATTAATGTTACTTGAATAGTTAAGCGCCGGATTCATGAAACGTCCTCTAGGTCTAGTTAAACGTTTACTATAGCTGGCAGTCAAGTTACTCTGATCTGAAATTTCGTAGCTGATAAAAGCACTTGGAAACAGATTGTTGTATTTTTTTGTATTGAATTGGCTGTTATCTAATAAGTTTACCTGAATATTTGTGTCTTCCCAGCGTAAACCAAATAAATAAGAGAATTTGTTCACTTTTAAACCATATTGTGCATAAAGTGCATTGATGTTCTCTTTGTATTCTAAAGTATTTGATTTGTTTGGATCTTTAACATAGTTTTCGTCTGTAACGTAATATTCGTTGTTTAAGTCTCCAAAACTTCCTTTATAACCTGCTTCAAACTGGCTTCCTTTTCCTAAAGGCAGTACATAATCAGCTTGCAGTAAAACTTGTTTTTGTACCTGATCGTTTAAAGTTGTATTAAAACTTGGCGAAGCTGTAATGATACCATCACTGTTATCTGTGTTTCTGGAAACTGATAAATCAGCAGTAAGTTTATGTCCTTTATCGTTGAAATTTTTGATTAAGTTCGACGTAAATTCTACGTTCTCGCTTCCAGTATCAGTATTATTTAATCGATAAGTGCTTCCTGTAAAAGCACGTGCGGCATCAAAATTATTATAGTTAATCAGGTCTTTGTCTTCTCCTGTATTTTTTTGATAATTGATAGCGTTTGTCCAGAATGTAGTAGGAGTAATTGTCCATTCAACACCGCCTCTGGCATTAAAACCATTTCTAATTCTTTTAGTGTCACGATCTTCATCTAAATAACCTTTAGGAGACCCGTCGGCATTATAATAAGATGTGTTTGTTAAACCACCGCCTTCGTTGGTTCTGTAGTTGTAACCTGCGGTAGTAAAGTAGTTTAATTTTTCAGTTTTATAATTTACGTTGGCACTTAAACCATACGTTTCAGGAAGCCCTGTTGAAGCAATAAAAGTTCCGTTGAAACCTTGATTTTTACCTTTTTTAAGAACTATATTAATAATCCCTGATCCACCTTCGGCGTCATAACGTGCAGATGGATTGGTGATAACTTCTACTTTTTCGATAGCATCTGCAGGAAGCTGACGCAATGCTTCAGCCACGTTTATGGCTTGTGAAGGTCTTCCGTCAATTAAAATACGGATATTGTCACTTCCTCTTAAACTTACATTTCCTTCAGAATCGACAGAAACAGAAGGTACGTTATCTAAAACATCACTTACTGTTCCGCCTTTTACCATCATGTCCTGACCAACGTTGTAAACTTTTTTATCAAGTTTTATTTCTACTGTCGATTTTTCGGCACGAACCACAACTTCATTTAGCTGTGCAGCATCTTCAGATAAGTTTACAACACCTAAATTAGTGTCGTCCTGAATGCTTTTTTGTTTAATTTCAGTAGATTTAAACGAAATGAATTCTACTTTTATATCGTACGTTCCCGGAGCAACGGCAACTTCAAATTCTCCTTTAGGGTTGGTTATACCGCCTGCAATAACTTTTGTATCATTTGGTGCCATGATCGAAATCGTAGCATATTCTAGAGGCTGTTTAGTTACTTTTTCAAAAACTTTTCCGGTAACCTTAACTTTGTTTTTTGCAGGAGGTCCTTGTTGTGCATAGTTGTAAAAGCCTGTTAAAAACAGCACAAGCATTACAGCAAAATTGATTTGTTTCATTTTTTTCTGGTTTCTTTTTCTTCTTAGACGGCAAATGTACCTTTTGGTTTAAAGAGAAAGATCACAAAAAAATGTTAACAGTCTATTTTAGAATCAATCTAAAAAAGAAGCAACTTTGTCTAAATCTCGTCCAATAATAGCTTTTCCGTCTTTTACAACAATAGGTCTTTCAATTAAAATTGGGTTATCGACAATAGCCTGAATCGTTTCATCTTCAGTTAAATCTTTCCCTTTGTAGTTTTCAATCCATATTTTTTCTTTTGTTCGAACTAATTCAGCTGGTTTTAGATTTAGTTTTTTAAGAAGTTCTTTCAGATCGTCAAAACTTGGGGTCTCTGTTAAATAAGGAATTATTTCATACTCTTGTTTTGTATCTTCAACAAAAGCCAGACAATTTCTTGATTTTCCACAGCGTGGGTTATGGTAAATTTGTATCATTTTCTTATATTTAAAGTCTACTAAATAGATTTATTAAAAATTACATTTTAGGAATAACAAAAATAGAACTTACTATTTAAATTAAAATCTCATTTTAAAACTTTTAATTATATGTTTTTAGAGCAAGGAGTTAAACCAGAAAATAAATTTTGGAAATATCTTATAGGATCAGTTTTTATTATAACAGCCTCATTTATTGGTCAGATTCCTTTTTCGGCAGCAGTTCTTCTTAAAAATTTTAAGGACAAAAAAGGTTTTCCAACAGATAATGATGCTGCATTAAAAATATTTGAACCTAATTTGACTTTGTTTTTAGTTATGATTTCGTTTCTTTTTGCCTTTGCCGGAATTTATTTTGTGGTAAAATATCTGCACAATCAAACACTATTGTCAGTAACAACGTCAAGAGCAAAAGTAGATTGGGGCAGAATAGTTTTTTCTTTTTTGTTATGGGCATTTTTCTCGATTATAAGTTTTTCCGTTTTATATTTTCAATCTCCTGAAGAGTTTGTGTGGAATTTTAAACTGATTCCTTTTTTGATTTTAGTAGTGTTAGGTACAGTTTTAATTCCTATTCAAACCAGTACCGAAGAATATGTTTTTCGAGGATATTTAATGCAGGGATTTGCTAATCTGGCCCGTAATAAATGGTTTCCTTTAATAATGACTTCGGTTATATTTGGTTCAATGCACATCTTGAACCCTGAGGTTGAAAAAATGGGATACGTGGTTATGGTTTATTATATAGGAACCGGATTGTTTCTTGGAGTAATTACATTGATGGATGAAGGAATGGAACTTGCTTTGGGGTTTCATGCCGCTAATAATCTTGTTGGGGCCTTATTAGTAACCTCAGACTGGTCTGTTTTTCAAACACATTCTATTTTTAAAGATATGTCGGAGCCTTCTGCTGGCGCCGATGTCATTTTACCGGTTGTTATAGTTTATCCTATTTTGCTTTTTATTTTCAGCAAAAAATACAAATGGACGAACTGGAAAGAAAAACTAACCAGAACAATTGACGAAAAAAATAATGAAACAGCAGAATTTTTAAACTTAAATTAAAATTTATTATGCTAAACTTAACTCATAAAAACGTCCATAACTATTTTAAGCTCGACGGTTACCATTTAAACGCAGCTGATTTATGCCGAATTGGCTACAGTTTTATTAAAGAAGGCGATGCCTATCAGCGCGCAATTGGTGAATTTTTTCTGGATTGGTTCGATCATAAGGACTATATCGAAATGACAACATCCGGAACAACCGGACTTCCTAAATTAGTAAGGTTGGAAAAACAAGCCATGATTCAGTCTGCATTGGCAACAGGAGATTTCTTCGGATTAGAGCCGGGAAATAAAGCATTATTGTGTCTGCCGACTCAGTTTATTGCTGGAAAAATGATGCTTGTGCGCAGTTTGATTTTAGGCCTGGAGTTAGATGTCACAGTGCCAAGTACAGAGCCTTTAGCTTATAATAATAAGCAATATGATTTTGTGGCAATGGTTCCGTTACAAGTTCAAAATTCAATTGAAAAGCTGGGAAATATCAAAAAGCTAATTATTGGCGGTGCAAAAATGGATAGTGCTCTCGAAGAAAAGCTTTTGCCATTAAAGAAAACAGAAATCTACGAAACCTATGGAATGACAGAAACAATTACGCATATTGCGGCTAAAAAAGTTGGTGAAACTGCTTTTACGATTCTGCCAAATGTTAAAATTGAGAAAGATGACCGAGGCTGTTTAGTTATTTATGTTGCTTCGATTTCTGATGAACCAATTGTAACCAATGATCTAGTTGATTTAGTAAATGAAAATCAGTTTGTTTTTTTGGGAAGAATCGATAATGTCATTAACAGCGGAGGAGTAAAGCTGATTCCTGAGCAAATTGAAGCTAAATTAACAGGCAGAATTACAAACCGATTTTTTGTAACTGGTGTTCCTGATACAGTTTTAGGAGAAAAATTGATTTTAGTAATTGAAGGGGAGAAGTATGATTTTTCGGCTGATTTTTTTGATGTTTTAGGAAAGTTTGAAAAACCCAAAGAAATTGTTTTTGTCCCAAAATTTAAAGAAAACGAAAACGGGAAGTTATTACGCAAATCTAGTTTTAAAGTTTAAAACTTCAATTTGAGGAGTATTCTTTTTTATTAATATACAATCTCTACGAGATATTTTGAGAAATCCGTTTGGAGTTGTAGATCTAGATAAGAACCACATAAAAAATAAATCCCAAATTTTAATTTTTACAATTGAAATTTGGGATTTGTTGTATTGGGATTTTCCAGTAAATTGGAATTTAATCTTATTTTTTTCTTTCCAAAAGTGCCATATAAAATCCGTCAAAACCAGATTCTGAAGCCAGTAATTTACGATCTTCAATAAAGGTAAACTGCTGTCCTATTTCTGTTTTTAAGAATTTCTCTACTTGTTCCTGATTTTCAGATGGTAAAACAGAACAAGTCGCATAAACTAATTTTCCTCCTGGTTTTACAATTTTAGAATAGCTTTCTAAAACTTCACTTTGAACTTTGCGAATGTTATCAATAAATTCAGGTTGTAATTTCCATTTAGAATCAGGATTTCTTTTTAAAACACCTAATCCGCTGCAAGGCGCATCAATTAAAACACGATCAGCTTTTTCATGCAGTTTTTTGATCACTTTTGTAGTGTCAATAATGCGGTATTCAATATTAAAAGCACCATTTCTTTTGGCTCTTAACTTTAACTGCTTTAGTTTACTTTCGTACAAATCCATTGCAATCAGCTGCCCTTTATTTTCCATTAAAGAAGCAATGTGCAATGTTTTTCCTCCAGCTCCTGCACAAGTATCTACAACACGCATTCCCGGTTTTACATCAAGGAAACCGGCAACTAATTGTGAGTTAGCATCCTGAACCTCAAAAAGTCCTTGTTTAAAAGCATCTGTCAAGAATACGTTTGCTCTTTCTTTTAAAACTAAAGCTTCCGGCTGATCTTTTAAATATTCTGTTTCAATATTTAAATCCATTAAAGTATTTCTAAGACTTTCTTTAGTTCCTTTAAGAGTATTTGTTCTTAAAATAACTTTAGCCGGCTGATTTTGAGCCGTAATTTCTTTTGACCAGATTTTTTCTCCAAGTTCTTTTACGCCCAATTCGTCCATCCAGTCCGGAATAGATTCCTTTAAAGCTCTAACTTTTGAAAGCTCGTCAAAACGTCCCTTGATTTTTCTTTCAGGAGTTCCTTCTAATTGTCTCCAATCTGGAATTGGATATCCTCTTAAAACTGCCCAAACCGCGAACATTCTCCATAAATTATCTCTGTCGTAAGGCTCTTTTACTTCGGCAATTTCTGCGTATAAACGTTTCCAGCGAACAATCTCATATATCGTTTCAGCAACAAACTTCCTGTCAGAACTTCCCCAACGTTTGTCTTTTTTTAATGCTCTGGCTACCACTTTATCTGCATATTCTCCTTCATTGAAAATTGCATTCAAAGAGTCGATGGTAGTATAAACTAAATTTCTGTGTAATCTCATTTCTAATATTTGAGCTGCAAAGGTACTATTAATTGGTTGAAAGTTAAATTTTTAATTAGGATTGTTGTTTAGCTTTCATTCTCAAAACAAAAAACACTCTGATAAAGTTTTAAAAGAGTGTTTTGTAAATAGATTTCTGCAGGCAGTTTTTATTTTGTTATTCTTGTCAGTCCAATGTTTTCCGGAGCATGAAGCACCATTGGGAATTTCTCTATTTTTACAGAGCTGCTGTCTAAGCCAAAAGCTCTTTCTTCAGATAAACTCAGTTTTTTAATGAAGAAATAAGAGTTCATAATAATATTTTCGTGCCATCTTAAATCATTGTCATTAGATAAGAATTTCTCAGACAATACAAATTTAAAGTCTCCAATAATATTGTTTTTGTTTAATGACTCATAACGGCTGGTAATATCCACTTCGCCGCGTTTTACCATATCACGAATTACTTCTCTAAACATTAAATTGATTTTAGTTGGCTCTCTAAAACCTAAGTTAAAATCGATTCTGTAAATATCGTCTTTAGCAATTTCGGTAACTTTATATTGTGTTTTATAAGGTTCCGTAAGGATGTTTACGTGTACAAACCAATAAATATCGGCTCTTTTTGGGCGTTTTTGTAAAATAGAATAAATTACTTTTTCCTCCAGCTCATCAACACGATTTGCATTTGTCATGTATACTAAATGCGTAGCATATTTAGGAATTGATAAGTCTTCACTTAATTCCATTAATACCTTTTTATAATCGTCAATTTTGATAACTTTTGTGTAGTTTTTATTGATTTTCTTAGCTAAATACCAAATCGTCATGATTGAGATAAGCAAGATCGCAATGATTAATGTTACATAACCGCCTTCAGCAAATTTGGTGATGTTTGCAATAAGGAAACTAAATTCGATTAATAAATAAATCGTGATAAGCGGTACCATAAAGTACAATTTTACACGCTTCATAATTAAGTAATAATTCAGCAAAATGGTCGTCATAATCATACATAATATGATGGCAAGACCATAAGCATGTTCCATATTTCCTGATTTTTCGAAGTGTAATACAATTCCAACACAGCCAAAAAACAACAGCCAGTTGATTGACGGAATGTATAATTGTCCTTTAACTTCAGTAGGGTATTTAATTTTTACTTTAGGCCAGAAATTCAAACGCATTGCCTCGTTGATCAAAGTAAATGATCCGCTTATAAGAGCCTGAGATGCGATTACGGCTGCTAAAGTTGCTACAACAATTCCAAATGGTAAAAACCAATGCGGCATAATAAGGTAAAACGGATTTCCATTTTCTCCACCTAATTGTTGTAAAGTGCTTCCTTCGTGATGAATTAAATAAGCAGCCTGACCGAAATAGTTTAATACTAATGTTGTTTTTACAAACATCCAGCTGATTCGGATATTTTTTCGTCCGCAGTGTCCCATATCTGAGTACAAAGCTTCAGCTCCTGTAGTACATAAAAATACAAAACCTAATACGAAGAATCCGTCAGGGTGAACCGAAAGAAGATGATAAGCATAATAAGGATTTATAGCTTTAATAACTTCCGGGAAATGCATAATTTGGATAAAACCTAAAGTGCCAAGCATGGCAAACCAAATCAGCATCATTGGAGCAAAGAACTTTCCAACAAGCTTTGTTCCAAATTGTTGTATGGTAAAAAGTATAAAAAGAATTGTAATTACAATGTAAACAATAGTTTGTGTCTGCATTGTTGGATAAAACGCCCTGATTCCTTCAACAGCAGATGAAATTGAAATTGGCGGTGTAATAATACCGTCGGCAAGAAGTGCGCTTCCTCCAATTATGGCGGGTACAATGAGCCATTGAATTTTAGTTTTCTTTACCAAGGCATAAAGTGCAAAAATACCACCTTCGCCATGATTATCAGCACTTAAAGTAATAAGAACGTATTTTATTGTAGTTTGTAATGTTAAAGTCCAAAATACACATGAAATACCTCCTAAAACAATGTCGGCATTAATGGTATGATTGCCAAGTATGGCTTTCATTACATATAATGGAGAAGTACCAATGTCTCCATAAATTATCCCTAATGTTATCAATAAACCCCCTATAGACAACTTACTATGTAAGTTTTTATGCGATGCGCTCATGTATATTTTTAATAAAAGACGGTTGCAAATTTACTGTTTTAAAACAAATTAGCGACAATAATAATTAAAAAGATAAAAAAAAGCACAATCCCCAAATTGTGCTTTTAATTTTAAGTAAAAATTGAAATATATTTATTATCCTCTTCTCCCGCCTCCTCTAGAACTAGAACCGCTTTCTCTTTGCGGCTGGCTGTTTCCTCTTGACTCCTGGCTTGCACGAGGAGATTCAGAGCGCTGCATATTTTGAGATCTTGATGCATTTGATCTGTTTTCAGAATTTCCTCTGCTTTCAGAATAGCTTCTTGGAGATTCTGATCTTTGAACTGGTGCAGCAGATGAAGATCTGTTAGTGTTTCTGTTTTCAGAATAACTTCTTGGCGATTCACTTACTGATGAAGATGTTCTGTTAGTGTAATTTCTGTTTTCTGAATTTCCTCTTGGCGCAGTTGCATTAGAATTATTTCTTCCGTAATCTGCTCTTGGAGTATTATCAGTTCTTGGTGTGTTTACAGTTGCAGAATTTTCTCTGCTGGTTACACGATTTGTATTATTATAACTTCTGTTAGTTGTTGATCTGTTATCAGTATAATTTCTGTTTTCTGCAGAAACTCTTCCTGAGTTAGATCTGTTATAGTTGTACGTATTTTGAGTTCTGTTTAGGTCTCTGCTGGCAACTCTTCTTTGATCTAAGTCATATCTGTTGCTTACATTTGAGTGTCTGTCAGCAAAGCTGTAGTTTGGTCTCATTCTTTCGTAACCATATGTACGTCTTGTTTCATAAATAACAGGAGCTCTGTAACTTCTTCTTGTATTTACATAGTTATAGCTGTTATGAACATTAATACATACATTTATGTTATTTCTGTATCTATAAACAGGATAAGGTCTCCACGCTGTGTAATAAGTTGGGTAATATCCCCAATACCATGTAGAATAATAAGGTCTGTAATTTGTAACCCAGAATGAAGTATAAATTACCGGAGCAACACTGTAAACGGGTTCGTAGATGTAATTATCACCATATAAATAGGTGTTACCTACAACTTGAACACTTACTTTGTTGTAGTTGTCTCTTTCTACATCAATTGTAGCAACGTCCTGATAAACATCACGATCTAAAACCGCTTGTATAATTACAACGTGAGTTCTGTCTTCTACAGATTCGATTACACGTAAATAATCTACCTGGTCATCACCATTTAAGTCAAGGTTAGAAATTTGATATTTAGGATCGTTTAATCTTCTTTCAAAATCCTGAAGATTTGCAGATTCACCAAACATAGAAGCAACGGCTCTTAAATCTAAATTATCGCTTATATCTGAATTTTTTGCATACACCGTAGTTTGATTTTGTGCGGCACAAGAACCAAAAACTAATGCTGTAAAGGCTATTAAAAGTAATTTCGTTTTCATGATAAAATCATATTAAATTATTTGTATTAGGAGATATCCAATTACTGTGCCACAATTTTATTTATAGACTTTTGTGGTGTTAACTATCATGTTTTTAAGGTGTTATTGATTTGTTGAATTTTGGACTTGATTTTATTGAACAAATAAGGTCTGAAAATTATTATTTTCTGAAAAAAAAGGAAACCTATTTGAGATGTTATAAATAATCGTATTTTAGCATGAAACAAATTTTAATTTATATGAAAAAACTGATTTTATTTTGTGGTCTTTTTGTTTTGTTAATGTCTTTTACTTCATTTAATTACAACAGTAAAAAAGCATTTTACGGCGGATTTACCTCTATGACAATTGATACTTTGTTTAATGATAGAATTAGTATAAGAGCAATTGTAATAGACAAAAATAAAGTTTGGTATGGCGGAGATAACTCTCGTTTTGGATTTTATGATTTAGATAAAAAAGAAAAATTTGAAGAGCATATTTACCGTGACACGCTTAAATTAGAATTTAGAAGCATTGCACAAACTTCTAAAGATATTTTTTTGCTGAGTGTTGCAAATCCAGCACTCCTATATTCTGTTTCCAAAAAAGACCATAAAGTTAAATTGGTTTATAAAGAAGTTAACCCAAAGGTGTTTTACGACAGTATGCAGTTTTGGAACGATAAAGAAGGAATTGCTATTGGCGATCCAACAGAAGATACTTTTTCAGTAATTGTAACGCGTGACGGTGGAGAAACCTGGACAAAATTATTGTCAGATAAACTGCCGACAAATGCAGCCGGTGAAGCCGCTTTTGCTGCAAGTAATACTAATATAGTGATAAAAGGAAATGATACCTGGCTGGTTTCGGGAGGAAAAAAAGCACGTGTTTTTTATTCTCCTGATAAAGCAAAAACCTGGAAAGTGGTTGAAACTCCAATTGTTCAGGGCAAACAAATGACCGGTATTTTTACAGCAGATTTTTACGATTCTAAGCAAGGATTTATTGCAGGAGGAGATTATGATAAACCAAATAGTAAAATTAATAATAAAGCTTTTACTAAAGACGGCGGAAAAACCTGGGAGCTGATAGGGCAGGAAATGGGCTTTGGTTACGCATCATGTGTACAGTATGTTCCGGGAGGAAATGGAAGAGAAATCATTTGCGTAGGTTCTGAGGGGATACAATATTCTCAAAATGGAGGAGAAAACTGGACACAGCTTTCTACAGATTCAAAGTTTTTTACGATTCGTTTCGTAAATAGAAATACTGCAATTGCAGCCGGATATAACAAAGTTGTCCGTCTTAACTTTAAATAAAAAAACAAGAACCCTAAATAATAAAGTAAGTATTATTATATAGGGTTCTTATCGCTGTTGTATTGTAATGGCAATTAATTTTTGCCTGCTTTATCCCGGTATTGCTTTAGCAATTTTCGATTAAAATCATCTTCAGATTTTTTAAGCTTTAATATCTTTTTTGCCGGAAGCACCTTTTTTAGGTTTGACATGAATTTTTCGCGTAAAAGATATAATTCTTTGTCTGTGCTTTCAATTTGTGACAGCAATACTACCGCTTCTTTTTCTGAAAGAGAATTCAAATTATCGTCATCCAGTTTACGCAGATACGTTTTCATTTTATCATGACGCAGTTCAAACTGTTTGTCATCGTATGCATTGTAAATTGGCCAGAATTTTTCTGCTTCTGTCGAAGTAAGCTCAAGTTCTGTTGTCAAAAATGAAACTTTAAACGCTTTAACTTTTTCTCGCTTTTCATCGATTTTATCACTTTGAGCATAAAATGATAAAGTCGCTAAAAACAGAACTACCGTTAATATATTTTTGATTTTCATATTTATATAATTTTGTTTTTTATTCAGAAATTAAATTTTCAATATTTGGATTTGTTGCTAAAATATCCTCTAAGGTTTCTTCTTCTAATGCAACATTTTTATTTAGTTTGTCAATGTCTTTTGTGTCTAATTCTTTAATTAAATCGTATTGATTTAAATTTGACTGATAAGCAAGGTAAGTTTCTAAAGTTGCTTCGTCGAGTTCTTTTGATGCTTTATAATAATGGTTCGCAGTTGGAATCATAAAGGCAATAAAAATTGCGGCCGCCGCTGCGATCGAAATGACTTTTTTTCGTTTATAAAGAGGAATTACTTTTACTTCTCTTTCATTTATCTGTTCTAAAACTTTTGCCGAAAAAGTATCAAAATAATGATCTGGAGTTTTAAATCCAGCTGCTATTTTCGGTTCGTTTTCTAATTTAAATTCTTTCATAATGTCTATAAGATAATATTAGCTATAAAAGGTTTAATTTGACGTAACATATAATTCAATTTTTTTTACCGCATGGTGGTAAGATGCTTTTAAGGCGCCAACTGACGTTCCTAAAATTTCTGCGATTTCTTCGTATTTTAATTCTTCGAAATATTTCATTTTAAAAACCAATTGTTGCTTTTCGGGCAGTGTAACAATTGCTTTTTGAAGTTTGATCTGGATTTCATCGCCGTCAAAATAAACATCAGACTTTAAATTGTCGATAGTTTTATTTTGTAAATCTTCAGAAGTTATGCCTTTTAATTTTGCTTTTTGATTTAAAAAAGTCAACGCTTCGTTTGTTGCAATTCGATACATCCACGAGAAAAGTTTACTTTCTCCCTTAAAGTTTTTTAAGTACTGAAATACCTTTACGAAAGTATTCTGCAAAACATCATCTGTATCATCATGATTCAAAACAATGTTTCGAATATGAGAATACAAAGGTTTTTGATAATCAGATATAAGTTTTTGAAACGCTGTGTTCTGCGTTTTAGGATCTAATAATTGTTGTATAAATTCCTTCTCGTCGATCAAACTTCTTGATTTATCAAACTTTATAATCAGTTAGAATACAATTTATACAAAAGGTTTAATCAACCTTAAAAAAAATTAAAATTCAGACTGTTCTTCTTCTGGTTTTGCGGCTGGAGTAGTCGCTGCAGGTGCTGCTGGCTTTTGTGTAACAGGTTTTTGCACCGCTGGTTTTGCCGGAGCAGTTTCGGTTCCTGTTTCTGTTGAGTAATCTGGTGTGGTAACCGCAGCAGGAACCACTTTTGGTTTAATTGGGAAATAAATATCTGTAATTAATTTAGACGGACTTTTTACATCTAGTCTGCTTGCTTCTAAAACTTCCAGATGTGACCAGCTTAATTCAGGGATTATTTTTTCATTGTTAATATAAGCTGTAGTTTTTGCAATTGCTTCATTTGTATGGCTGTAATCGCCTTTTAAAGTAGTTTTTACAGCATCAAAAGCGTTTAGTTTTCCAGATAAAATATCACTTCCTGAACTAATAGAAATTTCTTTGTTTATTGGTAAACAAATAGAAATTTTCGCCAGTCCTTTTGCAGTATCATAAGTATGGTAGATAATGAAAGGTTTCCCGCTTGTGCTTAAGCCGTTAGTTTCGCTAAAGTGAATAAGTTTTGGAATTACAATTCGGGCATTTTTATTAATCTTCGGAATTTCACTTGTAAAAGTCTGTTTGATATAAGGAGTTTCAGTTTTCTTTACTACTCCGTTAACCTGTATGGCATATGTTTTAGTTTCGTAATCCAGATTCTTGTCGATGTTGGCAAGACTTTTTTCATAAATAGTTCCAATAACTTTATCAGAACCGCCGTTTAAAGCTGCATAAACTTTAAATAAAAAGCTCATTGTTCCTTTTGCTTTCCAGGTAACTTTTGTTTTTCCTGCTAAAGTATCTTTAAAAGTCCAGGTAACATCAGCTTCTGTACCGTCGTATTTCATTTTTTGCTCAATGCTTTCCCCATCTTTTGTTTTTAGGGTAACAGCGTTTCCTGTTCCTTCTTCGCCAGACCAGTAAAAAGAACCTCCGTTACCGGAAGTTTTATTTGGGAAAGTAAATTGTAATGTTGGATCTTCAACTGCCCACGATTCAAAATCTTCGTAATTTCTAAAATCATTTACATAATTATATACAGCAGCTTTTGGCGAATTGATGACTTTGCTTCTTTCTACAGAAAAAATTCCTTTTTGGGTAGCAACAAAAACGGTTAGGGCAACTAAACTTAATAATAGTAAAAGAAATAAGTATTTTAAAATCTTCATCGTGCAGGTTTTTCGTAAAGTTATAAATTTTATTGGGAGACTAAACTAATAACTAAAAATTAAATAATAGATTGTTATCTTTTTAAAAATATTTTGATGACAAACAAAAGGGCAATAAAAAGCAGAAATACTAATAATACCTTATAATTTCCTTTGTAAAAAACTTTATGAAGTTTAAGATCTCTGCGGTAAGCAAAAATCATAACGATTACAAATGCAATAAAAAAACAAACTCCGAATATTAATTGTCCCTGACTAAACATAGTTAAAAATTATTTTTGACAAATTTAGAGAATTGTATACGATTTGCTGCTAATTTGCCGTCTCATTTAATAGAATAAAAACATGAAAAAACAACTTGATGCGGTTACTGAATTTCATACTGCTTTTAAAATAGGACACAGCCAGACTCCAATTGCTGATTTGGGAGAAACTAAAAAACTGCTTCGTTATAATTTAATGAAAGAAGAAAACGAAGAATATCTTGAAGCGGTTAAAAATAATGATTTAGTCGAAATTGCTGATGCTCTTGGGGATATGATGTATATTTTATGCGGTACTATCATTGAACATGGTTTACAGGATAAAATTGAAGCTGTTTTTGATGAAATCCAACGCAGTAATATGAGTAAGTTAGGTGAGGACGGACAGCCTATTTATCGTGAAGACGGAAAAGTAATGAAAGGTCCAAATTATTTTAAACCTGACTTTTCGAAGTTGTTGTAAAATAAAAAACCCGACAAATTTTTAAAATCTGTCGGGTTTATATTTTTAACTAATTATGGATTATTGAACTTTAACTGTCCATCCGTAAGTATCTTCAGAAAGTTTGTTTTGAAGACTTGTTAATTTTTCTTTTAAGAATGAAGCATATGAATTCTCGATTGGAGTTAATTCAAAATACTCATCTTTGTATGAGAAGCCTTTAATAACGCTGATAACAGCGGCAGTTCCGGCTCCGAAAATTTCTTTTAAAGATCCGTTTTTAGCAGCTTCTACTAGTTCTGAAACAATTACCGGACGAACTTCAACATTTAATCCTTCTTTTTCTGCCATAGCAATTAAACTTTTTCTGGTAACACCATCTAAAATTCTTTCGCTTGTCGGAGCAGTTAATAAAGTATCGTTAATTCTGAAGAAAACGTTCATTGTTCCAGCTTCTTCTAACTTTGTATGAGTTGCATCGTCAGTCCAGATAACTTGCTGGAAACCATCTTTGTTTGCTAAGTTAGTTGGGTAAAACTGTGCAGCATAGTTTCCTGCAGCTTTTGCAGCACCAATTCCGCCATTTGCAGCGCGGCTGTAATGCTCAGCAATAATAACTTTTACTTCACCTCCGTAATATGCTTTTGCAGGAGAAAGTAAAATCATGAATTTATATTCGTCAGAAGGATTAGCAATTACTCCAGGTCCTGTAGCAATCATAAAAGGGCGAATGTACATACTTGCTCCGTTTCCTCTCTGAATCCATTCTTGGTCAATTTTTAATAATTCATTTAAACCGTCCATGAAAATATCTTCCGGAACTTCTGGCATTGCCATACGAACAGCAGAATTGTTAAAACGTTTGTAGTTTTCATCAGGTCTAAACAACCAAACATCATTATTTTCATCTTTATAAGCTTTCATTCCCTCAAAAATTGCTTGACCATAATGAAAGACTTTAGAAGAAGGATCCATTAAAATAGGCGCATAAGGCTTAATGACCGGAGTCTGCCATTGTCCGTTTTTGTAATCACATTCAAATAAATGGTCTGTAAATACAGCACCAAAGCTTAAGTTTTCAAAGTCTACAGAGCTTATCTTAGACGATTCAGCTTTTCTGATTTCAATTTTGCTTGTTTGAGTTGTACTCATAATTATGTAAAGTTTTTATCTATTTTGTATTCTTTCAGATGAAAATCTAACGTAATGATCTGATGAAGAATAGGTTTTATTGAATGCAAAATTACGGAAAAATATATAATTTACTTGGTAAAACTGCATTAATTCCTGCATTTGACTGAGATTTATTTATCTTACAATAAACCTAAAATTTTAGCGGAGTTTTATAAAGAATTTATGAAAAAACTGTCTTTTTTTAAGGCTTTACGCATTTGTTTTAATTAAATTTGACTGATAAAATAAACTCAAAATCAATAAAACACCATTGTAAAATTCGAAAATTGTGAAAAGGGAAATAATTAAAACGCTAGATGGTTCAACGACAATTCATTTGGAAGAGTGGAATGAAAGTTATCATTCTAAACATGGTGCAATACAGGAAGCAAAACACGTATTTATAATGAATGGACTTTCTCTATTTGAGAACAATCCGGTAAGTATAATGGAAATTGGTTTTGGGACTGGGCTAAACGCTTTTATTACTTTTTTGGAGTCTGAAAATAAAAATCAAAAAATTGACTATGTTGGAGTAGAGGGATATCCGGTAAATGCAGAAGAAGTTTTGGCTATGAATTATGTCGAAGAACTCGAAGCATTGGAATTTCGTAATATTTTCGAAGAAATGCATAAATCAGAATGGGGTGAAAAAATAGAAATTAGCAGCCGTTTCTCGTTAACCAAAAGGAAACAATTTTTTGATGAAATAAACGATTTAGAAATTTTTGATTTGATTTACTTTGACGCCTTTGGATATCGTGTTCAGCCGGAGCTTTGGAGTACTGAAATTTTTCAAAAAATGTACAATAGTTTAAAACCAAATGGAGTTCTTGTTACTTATGCAGCTCGTGGAGTTGTTAAAAGAAGTATGATTTCTGTTGGATTTACGGTCGAAAAATTGGCAGGGCCTCCGGGAAAACGAGAAATGTTTAGAGCCTTTAAAAAGGTTTAAGTGAGTTATTTAGAATAGTTCTATATTGATTTAAACGCATTAAGAAAACGTATTCGCTGCTAAAATTTTTAAAAAAATAAGTTAAAAATAGTGTCTGTGAATGTTATTTGTTTACATTTGTTGCGAGTTTAAAAATATAGATAACCCCCAAAAATCTTATTTTATTATGTCAAAAATGATGTTTGATTACACAAAATCAATACTTGAAAGAGTAAGTTTCGATCCGGTACTTTTCTGCAAAGAGTTAGAAAAAGCTATCAAAACACTGTTGCCTTACGAAATGGAACAATTACAAGAATGGTTATTAAGTTTTGTAATCGAAAAACCAGAATTAAAACCAAGTCTACAGCTAATTAAAGTATAAAAAAAAGGAGCCAATTTGGCTCCTTTTTTTATGATTACTTTTTTTGCAGCGGACTGATGATCTGCACATTCTGAAAAACAATAGCGCCTTTTACAACACCGGCAATTGTAGATCGAATGGCATCAATGATCTGCATTTTTAATTCGCTCTTTGGGTAAATTAAACTTACCTCTCGGGCAGGTTTTGGTTCCTTAAAGTTTCGTAATTTTAGTTTATCGGATTCTTTTAAGTCTAAAGTGTGCAAGTACGGAAGTAACGTTGTGCCCAAACCTTCATCGGCTAATTTTATTAAAGTTTCAAAACTGCCGCTTTGAATCTGAAAATTGTTTTGGTCGATATCAGTGCCGTTTTTGCATAAATTTAAAATTCCGTCTCTAAAACAATGTCCGTCTTGTAAAAGCAGGATTTCATTAATGTTTAAATCGGCAACTTCAATTTCTTCTTTTTGAAAACTATGATGATGTTCCGGAATATAAGCCACAAAAGGCTCAAAATACAAAACAATCTCTTTTATCTTTTCATCTTCAAGAGGCGTGGCAGCAATGGCAGCATCCAGATGACCGTTTTTTAATTTTACAATAATTTCATCTGTATTAAGCTCTTCAATTAAAAGCTTAACTTTTGGATATTTTTTAATGAAATTATTTAAAAACATTGGTAAAAGCGTTGGCATAATAGTAGGTATAATTCCTAATCGAAATTCTCCGCCAATAAAACCTTTCTGCTGTTCTACAATATCTTTGATTCGGTCAGCTTCGTTTACAATATTTTTAGCCTGATTTACAATTTTTTGTCCAATGTCTGTAAGCTGAATTGGTTTTTTACTTCTGTCGAAAATTAAAATATTAAGTTCTTCTTCAATTTTTTGAATCTGCATACTTAATGTTGGCTGTGTTACGAAACACTTTTCGGCGGCAAGTGTAAAGTTTTTATGCTCTGCAACAGCTAATACATATTGTAATTGAGTTATCGTCATTTTGATAGTAATTTTTGATGCAAAAATAGGTAAATATAATTTTTTTTTATAATTTTTTTAATCAAGTTACTTTAAATTTGTAGTAACTTAGTTATTAAAATACAAGATTATGAAAACAAATATTTTAGGATTACCTGTAAAAGAGTCAGAATTGTTAGTAGAAGAATTAAATGTGTTATTATCAAATTTTCAAGTTTACTATCAAAATTTAAGAGGAATTCATTGGAATATTCGTGGTAAACGTTTCTTTGATCTTCATGTAAAATTTGAAGAGTTATATACAGATTCACAATTAAAAATTGATATGATTGCCGAGAGAGTTTTGACAATTGGCGGGACTCCATTACATACTTTTGAAGATTATATTAAAAACAACAAATTAACAGTTGGAAAAAATATTTCAAACGACGAAAAAGCAGTTCACTTAATTGTAAATTCATTATCGGATTTATTGAAAATTGAAAGAGAAATTTTGAAAAAATCTGATGAAATTAACGATGAAGGTACGAATTCTATGATGAGTGACTTTATTGCAGAGCAGGAAAAAACCATTTGGATGATGAATGCATGGTTAGACGAAAGCTTGTAATAAGTTGTTTGTTAATGTGTTAAAAAGCAGAATGATCAAGTTTGGTCATTCTGCTTTTTTATTTTTGTTAAAATTGTATAAAAATTTTGCCTTCCGGCTTTGATTTTATTTGTTTAACGCTATTTTTGTTTCGATGAAAATACTTGCACGCATATTATTATTCATATTTATTGCCTTCTTATCGACCCCGACAATTGTTCAGGCGATAAAGAAAGGGAATAATACCTGCGTGTCTTTTAGTATTACTGAAGAAGAAGTTCATAAAGAACTTAAAAATATTGTGCATCCTGTTGTTTTAGAACATGAAGTGCTGATACCGGTTTACATTGAAAAGAAAACGATTGTTTCTGAAAACATCGTAAAACTAGATAATATTTCTCCGAGCATATTTGCTCCACCTCCCAATTTAGCATAATACTTCCGATTATTTGAAAGATGCTGTATTTGAAATAAATACGGCCGGTCTTTAATGTATTCATTTTTAGTATTGTATTATGACAAAAAAAATCAATCTTTTTGCCAACCTTAAATCTGATTTTGCTTCAGGTTTAGTGGTTTTCCTGGTGGCTCTTCCATTGTGTTTAGGTATTGCAATGGCTTCTGGAGCGCCGTTATTTTCTGGAATTATTGCAGGTGTTGTCGGTGGTATTGTGGTAGGTTATTTAAGCCAGTCACACATCAGCGTTTCGGGACCTGCAGCTGGATTAACAGCTATTATATTAACCGCTATTACTGATTTTGGCGCTTTTGATGTGTTTTTATTGTCTGTATTTATTGCAGGAATAATTCAATTAGCATTAGGATTTTTAAAAGCCGGAAGTATATCCAATTATTTTCCAACCAACGTAATCGAAGGAATGCTGGCGGGTATTGGAATTATTATTATTCTAAAACAAATACCGCACGCTTTTGGTTACGATGCTGATTTTGAAGGTGATCAGGCTTTTATTCAAAACGATGGAAGCAACTCCTTTTCATTTCTTTTTGACGTTTTAAATCACATTCATTTAGGTGCTGTTTTAATTTCGGCAATTTCACTTGCGGTTTTAATTTCTTGGGACAAAGTTCCGTTTTTAAAGAGATTGAAATTAGTTCCGGGTGCGCTTGTTGCTGTAATTTTAGGAGTGTTGTTAAACGAATTTTTTATATCTACAGGAAGCTCCTTGGCAATTGCAAAAGAACATTTGGTTTCTTTGCCTGTTCCAAAATCTTTTGATGAATTCAAGTCTATTCTGGTTACGCCAAATTTTGCTGCTATTACAAATCCGCAGGTTTGGGTTGTAGCTGTTACAATTGCCATTGTTGCTTCTATTGAAACACTTTTATGTATTGAAGCTTCAGACAGAATGGATGTCCAAAAACGTTATACAAATACAAACATTGAGCTTAAGGCGCAAGGTGTTGGTAATGTTATAAGTTCACTTTTAGGAGGACTGCCAATGACATCTGTAGTTGTTAGATCATCTGCCAATAATAATGCAGGTGCAAAATCAAAAATGTCAACCATTATTCATGGTGTGCTTTTATTAATAAGCGTTTTATCTATCCCGGTAATTTTAAATAAAATTCCATTGGCAACTTTGGCAACCGTTTTAATTTTAGTTGGATATAAATTAGCAAAACCAGCAACCTTTATGCATTTCTGGGAAAAGGGGAAATACCAGTTTATCCCTTTTATTGCAACTTTGGTCTTTGTCGTTGCGACAGATTTGCTTAAAGGAGTTGCGTTAGGAATTGTTATTAGTATCATCTTTGTTTTAAGAGGAAACTTAAAACGTGCGTATAACTTCAAGAAAGAAGAATACGAAGACGGTGATATTATTCATATCGATTTAGCGCAGGAAGTTTCGTTTTTAAACAAAGCTGCGATAAAACAAACATTGAGCGAAATTCCTGAAAATTCAAAAGTGGTTATTAATGCTCACGATACAGAGTATATTGCACACGATGTTCTGGATTTAATTCGTGAATTTAAAGAAACCCGTGCAGTCGACGAAAACATTAAGGTAAAACTGACTGGTTTTAAAGAAGCTTACGAATTAGAAAATACTCCGGAAAACAATAATCATGTAACAATAGAGCATTATTATGATATTGTAAAAAGAGAAGTTGTAAGAAAAGAAGAAGTTAAAGAAGGTTTTTAAAACAAATTATATAAATAAAGATATTTATCAGGTTTGAGAACTATCAAAATTTAAATAACTTTACAAAAATTAAAGGTGTTTTTGATATGCTTAAGCATTGATAATTCCAAAAAAACAAAAAAAAGGATGAGAAAGTTTTATGAACAAATACTAGAGAACAATAAAAAATGGGTTGAAGATTCTTTAGCAAAAGACCCGAATTACTTTGCTGATTTAGCTAAAGGACAATCACCGCCTTTATTATGGATTGGATGTTCTGACAGCCGTGTTCCTGCAAATGAAATTATTGGAGCAAAACCAGGTGAAGTTTTTGTTCACAGAAACATTGCTAACATGGTAGTTCACTCAGACATGAATATGTTAAGTGTACTGGATTATGCTGTAAACGTTTTAAAAGTAAAACACGTTATTGTATGCGGACATTACGGATGCGGTGGTGTAAAAGCAGCAATGGGACAGCAGTCTGTTGGAATTATCGACAACTGGCTTCGTCATATTAAAGATGAATACCGTCTGCATGACAAATATTTAAATTCAATTACTGACGAAACTGAGCGTTTTAATGCTTTTGTTGAAATCAATGCAAAAGAGCAGGTTTACAATTTAGCTAAAACTTCGATTGTGCAGGGAGCTTGGAAAAGCGGTCAGGATTTAATGCTTCACGGATGGGTTTACGGATTAAATTCTGGTTTTGTAACCGATTTAAATGTTACCATTAGTTCAAATGAAGAACTAGATCAGGTTTATCAGCTTGATCTTTAATATAAAAAGAAAATCGCCTCAAAAGGGCGATTTTTTTTATTCGTTTTCGTCTAGATTTTCATTAAATGCAGATGGTAACATGGTTGGTATAAACTTAATTAAAATCGGCAGTAATAAACTTCCTCCCGGAAGTAAAAATATAGTGAGCGACGGAATTGTTTTACAGATGTCTAAAAGTTGTTTCTTGACCTTTTTCTTTTCCTTTGCATCTAAATCTCTTGTTGTAGAGTAGGCCAGTAAAACCATTAATTCCTTACTTTGAACAATTTCTTTAATCAATCTGTTTTTGTTTCTTATAATCAGTTTTACAACGCTGTGCGTCATTTGATCGTAGAAATGCTTAACCGGATTTGAATAATTAAAGTATGGAATTTTCTTTTTATGTGTTGTAATAAAAGTATGTGTTGTGTCAATACTTTTGGTTACAAAATCATCGCCAACACCCATTGTAGAACCTAAGGAATACAAGAAATACGATTCTTCATTTTCAACAACACCATCACTCCATAAAGCCATTCCGGCCATATCAATCAGGTAATAATGTTCTAATTTATTTTTGAAATAATCCAATTGTAAAGTCTCTAAAGTCTCGACAGTAACTTTTGAAAATTTAGAATAACGAATAGAAGCTTCAAAAAGTTTAATTAATAAATCGTCGTGCTGCGATTTTATAGTTTTGGTTTTTAAAGCCAAACCTACTATGCCCAGAACGGTTTCCTCAATACGTTTTAAATATTTTTCTGGAATTTCACCATGTTCTAAATATTGTCTGAAAGCCAGAACATCAATAAACAAAAGTGCATTGGTTACTAAATGCGAAAAGTTTTTGCTTATAATACTGTCATTTGTCTGTACTCTTTCATCAATTATGCTTTCTAATGAATGAGAAGGACTGTCTTTTGGAAGCAGAATTTTAAACAAATTAAAGCCTTCCGGGTTCATTTGTTTATAGAACTTTACAACTTCGGTAATAAAATTGTTGGGTTCAGAGCTTCTTTTCTCTAAACAAAAAACATGGTAAAGTGTATTTAATAAGGCAACTTTAGAAATTTCGGTTTTAAACCAGCCTTTTATAGGAATTGGAATTTGAGAATCAATAGCAATGATGTGGCCATAAATAAACCCTGTTTCTCTCACTTTATAGTAAAAAGAATCTGTAGTTTCAAAAGGTATGGCCTCTGAAAACTTCTGCTCACTAAAAAATTTATCTATCCAGCCGTGTGCTGATGGGTTAATCATTGCATTAAATTTATAGCTGCAAAGCTATATCTTTTTCTTGTTACAGAATATATTAAAATAAAATAACCACTAGATTTTTGTGAAAATAGTGGTTATTGTAAATTTTTGCTTATTTAATGATCCCTGCACAGGCTACACGTCCGCCGGCATTTCCGGTTGGCTGAGTAGTAAAATCATCAGTTCCCTGATGAACAATTAAACCTTTGTTAAGTACATTTTTAGTTTCATCTTCACATCCTATGCACCATTCGTCTGTAGTAAATGTGATAGATCCGTTACCATTTGCATCTGCAGTAAAGTTTCCAATATCACCTTTGTGATATTCTCCAACACCCCATTTTCCATGTTTTTTGAAAGTAGGATTCCAGTGTCCGCCTGCAGAACTTCCATCAGCAGAGCTGCAATCAGCTTTTTCGTGAATATGTATTGCATGAACTCCCGGCTCTAGTCCAGTCATTTTTGCAGTAAAGGTAACCTTGCCGTTTTTTTCAGTAAAAACAGCAGTTCCTGCTACTTTACTGTTACTTTTTGGCTCTAAGGCAACCGTTATGGTTTTTGCATCGTTTGATTTTGTATTTGTCTTACAGCCAACAATTAAAGCTGTAATTATAGCGAAAGATACGATTAGTTTTTTCATAAATACGGGCATTTTAAATTAAAGATTAAGTAAATTTAACATAAAATAACGGAATAGTTTAACTCTAAAAGTTAAAAAAAAGTCAAACTATACTTTATAATTTAAGATTGATTGAGCACAAAAGCCAAAAAATATGCTTAAATTCGTGATAGTTTTTGTAGATATTTTCTGAAAACTAACTTTCCTAATTCATTCATATTTAATTCTTAATGTTATGATGAAAAAGATTTTTACTCTCGTTTTTATTAGTTCAATATTGCTTTCCTGCAATGTTTTTAAATGTAAAAAAACAGATGCCGTTTCAAAACTTGATGGAACCTGGGAACTAAATTTTATTACCGGACCGCGAATTACTTTTGATGGTTTGTATCCCAATAAAAAGCCTACTATTACTTTTAATACAAAAGACAATCAGGTTTCCGGCAATAGCAGTTGTAATAACTATACAGGTAAATTGGTTGTAGACGGAAACAAAATAGATTTTACACAGCCAATGGCAATGACAAAAATGATGTGCCTAAACGGACAGCAGGGCGAGCAGACGTATATGAGCACGCTTCAAAAAATAACTTCTTATGATATAACAGATGATGGTAAAACGCTGAATTTAATTTCGGGAGATATTGCCATGATGAGATTTACCAAAAAGTAAACTTCTGTTTTTAAGTAATAAAAATTGAATTGATATGAAAAATAAAGTATTCATTTTACTCGTTTTATCTGCCTTTTTGAATTTTTCTGCCTTTGCTCAGGAAAAAACGAAAAAAGAATTAAAAGCCGAACGTGAGGCGCAAAAGCAAAAAGAAATTGAAGCGCTTATTGATTCTAAAAATTTTGTTTTTGAGGCTCAAAAGCTTACCCCGCAAGGAGGAAGGCTCATTAATCTAGACTATAATATGTATTTTTTAAAGTTTAATACCGAAAAAACTACTGCAGATCTTCCGTTTTTTGGAAGGGGTTATAATGTAGGATACGGAAGCGACGGCGGAATTAAATTTGAAGGAATACCCGAAAATATTAAAGTAGAGAAAAAGAAGAAAAACACAACTATTAAGGCTTCTGTTAAAGGTAAAGATGATGTTTACGATTTGATGTTTACTATTTTTTATAATGGAGGCACCTCACTTTCGGTAAATAGTAATAATCGCGCGCCAATTTTTTATGATGGCGAAATAAGCGCCCCAAAAACAGATGAAAATAAAAAATAACATCTGCATAGTTTTTATGCTTTATAAAACTCTTTTGAAATGAATTACGATTTTAAAAACAATATATTTTGAATGCATAATTATTTAGAAACAAATTTAAAAATTGAAACTATGAAAAAATTAAGTCTTATTTTTATTATGGCCCTTGCCGCGTTTTCATCTTATGCACAGTCTTCATTTAAAGAAGATGTAGATGTTTTACAAAGTCTTTACGGAAAATCAAAAAGTGATCTCGTAAAACAATATATGAATTTGTCTGATGCACAATCGGCAGCTTTTACAAAAGTATATGACGATTATGAAGTACAGCGTAAAGCCCTTGGTCAGACTAAATTTCAATTAATTAATGATTATGCAGCTAATTATGAAACGCTTACTGATGCAAAAGCAGATGAATTGGCAAAAGCAACTTTAAAAAATCACATAGATTATGAAAAGTTGTATAGTAAAACATATGGAAAAGCAAAGAAAGCGATTGGAAGTATAAATGCTGCTAAATTTATTCAGTTAGAAGTATATCTTCAAACCATAATTCGATCTGAAATTCTGGAAGCAATTCCGTTTATTGGCGAATTAGATAAATCTAAAATCCAATAAAATCTCTTGATATATAAAAAAAGGCAGTTATTTTAAATAACTGCCTTTTTTTATCTGCTTTTCAAAAACTTATTTAGCCGTTTTAACTTTATAAATTTCATCGACCATTCCGTTACGGAAACTGTCCAGAGTAAGTTCCCAGAACATAATTCCTCCCAGTTTTTTCTCTTTTACATATTCAGTTTTTGCTTTGATGGATTTAAGATCATCAGATGTAGCAAAAGTTTTAGTCTGTGCATTATACCAATATGGAGCTTTTGCCTTATCATCCCAGAAATATTTCCAGCCATTAGCTTCGGTATAAGTTGTCGCGTAGTTTTTAAAATCAACACCTTGAAAATGCTCTCCAGCCTGATACAATCCGTTATTGATATTTTCTACATTTTTCCATTGTCTGGTATAAAATGCGCCTCCAATTACTAATTTTTCAGCCGGAACGCCTTGTTTTAATAAAAATTCAACAGCTCTGTCTGTAGATTCTTCTTTAGGATTTGTGCTGTATAATGGTGTATGATGACCAGTAACTTTTGAATATCCGTTTACTAAATCATAACTCATAATATTGATACGGTTTACAAATGGAGCAACAGCTTTCCAATCGATAGATTCGTCTAAACATTTTTGAAAACCTCCTGCAGCAAAACTCAATTCGTATTTTTTACCTAAAGTAGAACGTAATATTTTTACCAATTCAGTAAAATTAGGTTTATCAGCAGCTTGGTATAAATGTCCCGGAAGTCCTTCGATTGAAGGATATTCCCAGTCTAAATCTAAACCGTCTACTTTGAAATAATCACTTACTTCTTTTACAGATTTAGCAAATTTCAAACGTCCCTCAGCGGTTGAAAATGCATCTGAACAAGGTTCGCAGCCTCCCCAGCCGCCAAGTGATACAATAATTTTTAATTGTGGATTTTTAGCTTTTAAAGATACTAAGTGTTTAATAGTAAGAGAATCTTTAGCAGAGTCTACACTTAGTTTTCCATCTTTTAAATGACAGAAACTAAAAATAATTTGATTTAATTTACTGACTTCATATTGGTCAATTAATTGAGAATCGCCTGTGTAATAAGCAATAATGTCGAATTTTTTATTTTTCTGCGCAAAAGTTGTTGTGGATAAGATGCAGCAAAATAAAAGTGCAATTAGGTTAATTTGTTTCATTTTATGTTTTTTGAAGTTTTAGAACGCTAAATTTAAAACATTAGAATTTAAGATTTACTATCCTGCCTGCTTCGAAAAGTTAATTTTAACGAATATTTTGCAAATCGTTGCAAAAATATTGCGTGTAATGCTTTTACGGCTTTCAAAAATTGATAAAAAAATAAACCCGCACAGTTTCGGACTTGTGCGGGTTTAAACAAATTAAAAGCTAAAAACTATTTTGATATTAGAAGCAGTATGAATTTTCTGCAACTAATTTTTCTGCGATTTTTTCTCTTAATGCCACTACGTTTGGCAGGTTAGTGTATTTAGTGAAACGTTTAAGTCCCATTAACATCATACGCTGTTCGTCGCCTTCAGAGAAAGAAGCGATTCCTTCTTTTCCTCTTAAGTTTACAATATCCACCGCTTTGTACAAGTATAATTTTGCCATAGCGATTTGCTCTTGTACTTTATCTTCACCTTCTTTTTTAGCTAATTTCTCAGTTCTAAGAATAGTACTTTCAGCCATGTAGATTTCGATTAAGATATCAGCAGCAGCCATTAATAATTGTTGGTGAGAATCTAATTCAGGACCGTATTTTTGAACAGCGCTTCCGGCAACCATTAAGAAAACTTTTTTCAAGTTAGCAACGATTACTTTTTCTTCTGAGAATAATTCAGAGAAATCAGGCGTATCAAAAGATGGAATTCCCATTAATTCTTCCTGAACTTTCATTGCTGGTCCAAGTAAATCAACGTGTCCTTTCATTGCTTTTTTGATCAACATACCTACAGAAAGCATTCTGTTGATTTCGTTTGTTCCTTCGTAGATACGAGCGATACGAGCATCTCTCCAGGCACTCTCCATTGGAGTATCTTCAGAGAATCCCATTCCACCAAAAACCTGAATACCTTCGTCAGAACAGTTTTGAACGTCCTCAGAAACCGCTACTTTCAAGATAGAACACTCGATAGCATATTCTTCAACACCTTTTAATTCAGCTTCTTGGTGAGAAGTTCCTTCTGCTTCACGAGCAGCAATTCTGTCTTCAATGTCTTTTGCAGCACGGTAAGAGGCACTCTCTCCAGCGTAAGCATTAGTTGCCATTTCAGCTAATTTAGAGCGGATAGCTCCGAAAGATGAAATAGAAGTGTTGAACTGAATTCTTTCGTTAGCATATTTTACAGCTCCAGAAGTAACTCTTCTTTGAGCATCTAAACAAGCTGCAGCTAGTTTAATACGACCAACATTCAAAGCATTCATTGCAATTTTGAAACCGTTTCCTCTTTCAGATAACATATTTTCAACCGGAACTTTTGTTTCGTTGAAGAAAACCTGACGAGTAGATGAAGCACGGATTCCTAATTTATGTTCTTCTTCATTCATAGAAATTCCGTTTGAAGGATCGTTTTCTACGATGAAACCTGTAATATTTTTATCATCTCCAATACGAGCAAAAACGATGAAAACGCTGCAGAAACCTGCATTCGAAATCCACATTTTTTGTCCTGTAATAGAGTAGTACTTTCCATCATCAGATAAAACTGCTTTAGTTTTTCCTGAGTTAGCATCAGATCCTGCGCCTGGTTCAGTTAAGCAATAAGCTCCAAACCATTCTCCAGAAGCCAATTTCGGAACGTATTTTTTCTTTTGTTCTTCAGTACCGTAAAGTGTAATTGGCATAGTTCCAATTCCTGTATGAGCACCAAAAGCAGTTGAGAAAGAACCTGTTGCTCCAGAAATGTAGTCACAAACCAACATTGTAGAAACAAATCCCATTCCTAATCCGCCGTATTCTTCTGGAACTGCAACTCCCAGAAGTCCTAGTTCACCAGCTTTACGCATAGATGATTCTGTATACGCATAATCTTTTTTCTCAAAACGATCTTTGTGCGCCCATAATTCTTTGTCTACGAACTCCTTTACAGAGTCACGCATCATTAACTGCTCTTCTGAGAAATCTTCTGGTGTGAAGATATCTTCGCATTTTGTTTCTTTAACTAAAAACTGACCACCACGAGTCACGTTTTTTTCGATTGTATCTGCCATGATTATGTTTTTTTATATTTTGTTTTTGCTCAATCTTGTCATTGCGAGGAACGAAGCAACCACACTTGCTTTGCGCAATTGTTAGCGAGGTTGCTTCGTTCCTCGCAATGACCAAACTGGACGTATACTTTACTTAATACTACTTATTACAACACTTCGTAAATCCCCGCGCTTCCTTGCCCAGTACCCACACACATAGAAACGATTCCGTATCTATTACCTCTGCGTTTCATCTCATCAAATAACTGAACAGAAAGTTTAGCTCCTGTACATCCCAGAGGGTGACCTAAAGCGATTGCTCCACCGTTTACGTTTACGATTTCTGGATTTATGTTTAATTCGCGGGTTACTGCTAAAGCTTGTGAAGCAAAAGCCTCGTTTAACTCAATTAACTCGATATCGTTTAATGTTAATCCTGCTTGTTTTAAGGCTTTTGGAATAGCTTTTACTGGACCGATACCCATAATTCTTGGCTCAACACCAGAAGAAGCAAAGTTTACCAAACGTGCAATTGGCTCAAGATTTAATTCTTTTACCATTTCTTCGCTCATGATTAAAACGAAAGCAGCACCGTCGCTCATTTGAGAAGAGTTTCCTGCAGTTACACTTCCGTCAGCAGCGAAAACCGGTTTTAAACCTGCTAAAGCTTCTTTAGAAGTTCCTGCTCTTGGACCTTCGTCTTTATTTACAACGTATGACTTAGTTTCTTTTTTTCCATTTTCATTGATGAAAGTCTGCTCAACAGTAATTGGAACGATTTGTTTGTCAAATTTTCCTTCTGCCTGCGCTTTCAACGCTTTCATGTGGGAGTTGTAAGCAAACTCATCCTGATCTTCTCTAGAGATTTTGTATTGGTTAGCCACCGCCTCAGCAGTTAAGCCCATTCCCCAATAGTAATCTTCGTGACCCGCTGCAGCAACTTTATAATCCGGAGTTGGTTTGTAACCTCCCATCGGGATATAACTCATACTTTCTGCACCACCCGCAATGATACAATCTGCCATTCCTGATTGGATTTTAGCAGTCGCCATTCCAATAGTTTCTAATCCAGATGCGCAGTAGCGGTTTACTGTAACTCCAGGAACGTCTTCTACTTTTAATCCCATTAAAGAAATCAAACGTCCAACGTTAAGACCTTGTTCCGCTTCCGGCATGGCATTTCCTACCATAACGTCATCGATACGTTTTTTATCGAAATTAGGCAGTTCATCCATCATAAACTGGATCGTTTCTGCAGCTAATTCATCAGGTCTTTTAAATCTAAAAACACCTTTTGGAGCTTTTCCAACTGCTGTTCTATATGCTTTTACTATATATGCTGTTTTCATTTATAAAATGTATTAAGATTGGTGTATTAAGTATTAAGACTGCCAATCGATATAGTTATTATTTTTTTAGAGATCTTTGAAGCGCAAAATTCATGTTGCTGACTTCTACTAATTCATTTATTATAGTTGATATTTTTTCTTCAGCTATTAATTTCAAACGTTTTGAAATCATTAATTGAGTGATTAATTCATAAGTTGAACCATTTGCAATTCCTAAAAAATGAGCAAACTCATTATTAGAATTTCTACCAGAACCTTCAGCTATATTTGAAGGGATAGATACTGCACATCTTTTTATTTGACTTATTAAGTTAAATTTTTCATTTGAGGGTAATTCTGCACAAACTTTGTAGACGTTTTCTACAATATCCATAGCCTTTTGCCAGATTTTCAACTTTTCAAATTGATGCATAATTCTTTTAATCTTAATACTCAAATCTTAATACTCAATGCTAATTACGAAGCGGTTTTCCTTTAGTCAACATGTACTGGATTCTCTCTAAAGTCTTACGTTCTGTACATAAACTCAAGAAAGCTTCACGTTCGATATCTAATAAATATTGTTCAGAAACTAAAGTTGCTTCAGATAAATCACCACCAGCCATTACGTAAGCCAGTTTGTTAGCGATTTTCTTGTCATGCTCAGAAATGTATTTTCCAGCTTGCATTTGATCTGTTCCTACTAAGAACATACCCAAAGCTTGTTTTCCTAAAACTTTAATATCGTTTCTTCTGATTGGTTGTGTGTAACCAGCTTCTGCCATTAGCAAAGCATGTTTTTTAGCTTCAGCAATCTGACGATCTTTGTTGACTACAATAACGTCTTTTCCATGTTGTAAAAGTCCAGTGTCAAAAGCTTCATAACCAGAAGTCGAAACTTTAGCCATAGCGATTGTCAAGAAATACTCTTGAAGAACGTTTAATTCCACATCATTTTTGCGGAATAAATCTGAAGCTCTTAAAGTCATTTCTTTAGAACCACCACCGCCAGGGATAACTCCAACACCAAATTCAACTAATCCCATGTAAGTTTCTGCCGCAGCAACCACTTTATCAGCATGTAAGCTCATTTCGCATCCACCTCCAAAAGTCATTCCGTGAGGCGCCACTACAACTGGAATAGAAGAGTAACGAACACGCATCATGGTGTCTTGGAACAATTTAATTGCCATGTTCAATTCGTCGTATTCCTGCTCAACTGCCATCATGAAAATCATTCCGATATTAGCTCCAACAGAGAAATTCGCTGCTTGGTTACCAATAACTAAACCTTGATATTCTTTTTCAGATAAGTCGATTGCTTTATTGATTGCGGCAAGAACGTCGCCGCCAATTGTATTCATTTTAGATTGGAATTCTAAGTTTAAGATTCCGTCTCCTAAATCCTGAATGATTGCGCCACTGTTGCTCCAAACTTTTTTGCTTTCGCGAATGTTGTTTAGGATGATGAATGAATCTTGTCCAGGAACTTTTACTTGTGATTTTGTTGGAATGTTATAGAAATAAGTTGCCCCTTCTTTTACAGAGTAGAAACTATCGCTTCCAGAAGCTAACATTTCAGTAACCCATGCTGCAGGCTCTAAACCTTCTGCTTTCATGATTTCAATTCCTTTGGCAACACCAATAGCATCCCAGATTTCGAATGGACCATTTTCCCATCCAAAACCAGCTTTCATGGCATCGTCAATTTTATATAATTCGTCTGAGATTTCAGGAACTCTGTTTGACACATAAGCAAACATTCCGGCGAAACTCTTACGGTAGAATTCTCCCGCTTTGTCTGTTCCTTTTACTAAAACTTTAAAACGATTAATAGGTTTATCAATAGTTTTTGTTAGTTCAAGAGTAGCAAAATTTGCTTTTTTCGCAGCGCGGTATTCTAATGTATCTAAGTCTAAAGAAAGAATATCTTTATCTACTTTTTTATAAAAACCTTGTCCGGTTTTGCTTCCTAACCAATTATTTTCCATCATTTTGTTGATGAAATCAGGAAGTTTGAACAATTCGTGTTGCTCGTCGTTAGGACAGTTTTCGTAAATACCATTGGCAACGTGTACCAAAGTATCCAAACCAACAACGTCAACCGTACGGAAAGTAGCTGATTTTGGACGACCGATAACTGGTCCTGTCAATTTATCAACTTCTTCAATCGTTAATCCCATTTCTTTAACCAAATGGAATAAACTCTGGATTCCGTAAATACCAATTCTGTTTCCAATAAACGCCGGAGTATCTTTAGCAACAACAGAAGTTTTTCCTAAGAATTTAGATCCGTATTCGTTTAAGAAATCCAATACTTCAGTTGAAGTTTTTGGACCAGGAATAATTTCAAATAATTTTAAGTAACGCGCAGGGTTAAAAAAGTGAGTTCCGCAGAAGTGCTGTTGAAAATCTTCGCTTCTTCCTTCACTCATAAAGTGAATTGGAATACCAGAAGTATTAGAAGTAACTAAAGTTCCCGGTTTACGGAATTTCTCGATTTGTTCAAAAACTAATTTCTTAATGTCTAAACGCTCCACAACAACCTCAATAATCCAGTCAACATTGGCAATTTTTGCCATATCATCAGTTGTATTTCCAGTCGTGATTCGGTTTGCGAATTTCTGACTGTAAATAGGAGAGGGTTTTGATTTTAATGAATTCGCCAAATGTTCGTTTACCACACGGTTGCGAACGGCTTTACTTTCAAGTGTTAATCCTTTTTTAGCTTCAGCTTCGGTCAGTTCACGCGGTACAATGTCCAGAAGTAAAACTTCGACACCAATGTTAGCAAAATGACAAGCTATACCTGAACCCATAATTCCGGATCCAATTACAGCAACTTTTTTAATTGTGCGTTTCATATTGTTATTATTTGTTTGTAGGAGAAAATAAATGCTTTTTAAAAACTATTTATTTTCTGTGTTTTCTGTTTGATTAAATATGTTTTTATCGTGAATCAGTTCATTTATGATTTCAGAAACCTCGATAAAATGATTCAGTTTTTCCTCCGAAACATGTTTTCTTACCATTTCATTAAACTTCAGAACTGTATTTTTAGATAAATCTCTCTTTTCTTTCCCAAAATCGGTCAGATAGATTAAAACACCTCGGCCGTCGCTTGGGTTCTTTTTGCGAACAATTAAACCTTTTTCTTCCATAGATTTAAGTGTTCTTGTCAAGCTGGTTGCTTCCATGCCCATTCTCGGACCTAAAGCGGTTGATGGAGTTCCTTCTTCCTTATCCATACTTAAAAGAGCAAACCCTGTCGCCATTGTTGCATCGTATTTAGCAGCTTCTTCGTTATACATTCTTGAAACAGCCTGCCATGTAGCTCTCAAAATATAATCTATCGTTTTGTCTTTCATAGGTAACTATATCGATTTCAAATATAATTAAAAAATACTATGCATGCATATAATTTTTTAATAATTTTTTGGTTAGTTATAAAATATCCCTGATTTAGAGGGTTTTGGTGGTTTATTTTAAGTGTAATATACTATTCTTTTTTTAGATTTTAACATTTTTAATGCAGTAAAAATCTTTTTTTAATTTTTAAAAAGCATTTAATTCTATATTCCGTAAAAAATTATGCATTTATTTCAGTTGGTTTTTCAGAATCGTAGCGCGAAATTGCATCCTGTAGGGTCTTTTTCATACGATTTCTCAGACCTTCGGGCTTTAAAATCTCTAAACAGCTTCCAAAACCTAATAAAAGTCGTTCCATTTCGTAATTTGGAATTACATATATATGTATAATAACGCTTCCGTCTTCATTTTCCTTAATTAATCGCTGAGAGGTATGCAGAGGTTTTGTAAGTACATAAGGCGCATTTGAAGCATCGACCCATAACTCAATTCGTCTTGCATTCAATCCTGAATTCACCGTAACACCAATTACATCTTTATAAAAATTATCAGCATCAAAATCTTCTTCTAAATAAGGATGATTAAAATCGTAATCAATAGAAATGATTCTGTCCAATGCTAAATTGGTAATCGGCTGTGAGGCTTTCTTCTTTCCAATTAAAAACCAGCGGTTATTAAACTCTTTTAGTATAAAAGGATGAAAATGGAATTTTGTTTCTTCTCTGGATTTAAAAGATTTATAAGTAATAATGAGAACCATTTTCTTGATAATCGCCTGATAGATTTCGTCCAGATAATGGAGTCCTTTTAATTTCTCATTTTTATCCAGATAAATAACAGGTTTGGTATGCGATTTCTCGGCGTAGATTTTATCCTCTAATCGCTGTAGAATATCCGATACATCATTAAATAATGAGAAATCTTTAAATTGTTTCAGCATAGAAACCGTTTCCGTCAAAACATTCATATCGGTTTCCGTCAGCGGAATATCGGTTATCGAAAAATCTTCGTCTTCATATTTATAATACTTTTTATCGTAAACTACGATTGGCGCATTATAACCCAATTTCTCACTTCGCATCAGCTGAATATCCATCTGGATGGTTCGCTTGCTGATTGGATTTTGTCTTCCTTCATATTCAAATAAAGCTTCGGAGCATTCTTCGATTAAATCTTCGAGTGTCCATTGTCTGTATTTATTCTGCAGGCATTTATCGATGGTTTTGTATCGTATTAAGGCGTTTTTGTTTTGTGACATTATTGTGTTGTTTTTTGCGGCAAAGGCACAAAGGCGCAAAGATTTATTTTTTTGTGCCACAGATTAAAGGATTAAGATGATTAAAAAAAAAACTCTTAAATCTGCTCAATCTGCGAGAGAAAAACTTTGCGACTTCGCGTCTTTGCAAGATTTACATTTGGTTCTGTTTTATTTTTTATTAAAAATATTTCATTTAATCTTAATACGCAATAGTGTTGCGCACTAAAATTTAACATATTGATTTTAAATCGGTTTTTTAATATTTTTTTATGTTAAAAAATCATATACTTTTACGCACAAATTTGATTCGACATATATGGGGAAACTTTACTTACTGCCTTTAAGCTTTATTTTTTTAATAACCACTTCAGTGTTTGCTTTTCATGCAAATGATAATTTAAACCTGTTTTTTAATAGTTATAAATTAACTGTTCCCCCTTCTGTAGATTTTAATTTTACAAATAATAACAGCTGTTCCGGCACACCGGTAACATTCAACGCAATAGTGAGCGGTGCAGCTCCTTTTGTTTACAGCTGGGATTTTGGTGATGGAACTACATCGACAGTTAATAATCCGAATCATACTTTTACAGCACTTGGCTGCGGATTCCAAAATTTTACCGTAAGACTGACTGTTACAGATGCAAATGGTGAGATAAATACTGTTGCAAAAACTGTTTCAGTTGCACAAAAACCTGATTTAAAGTTTGTAGATTTAAATGCGGCCGGATCTGCGAAACCTTTTGAGCGATGCGGAGATAATAATTCGAATCCTAAGTATACAATTAATGTGGGAAATAGCTCTGCTTCAGTTTCCTGTATTACTTCTTATAATGTTAATTGGGGGGATGGTACTTCAGAAACAAACGTTACGTTTCCCAGAACCCATGAATATCAAAAATTAGGGGCGTTTAATATGACTATTACTGCTTTAGGAACAAATTCCTGCAGTAATTCGATCACTTATGTTGTAAAAAATTCTAATAATCCAATAGGTGCTCTTATTGCGCCGGGTAATACTACCAATTTATGTACACCGGTTCCTCCAATGGATTTTGCAATAGGATCATGGGGACTGAATGCGTCTGATACCAATTATCAGGTAAATTATGGAGATGGTACGTTTCAAAATTATACGCAGCAGCAATTAGAAAGTTCGCCTTATTACAATAGTGCAAATCCTGGTGCGTCGCAAAATTTTCCTATTCCGCATACTTTTACACGATTTAATTGCCCGTCTGGAAATACAGTAACTTTAACGATAACAACATCTTGCGGGAGCACTTATTTAACAGCTGGTCCTATTATTATTTTAGATGTACCAACTGTAAGTTTTAATGTAAACAGTATAATATGTGCTAATACTTACGCTTATTTTAGCAATACCACAATGGCTGGTTATACTAATGGCTGCAGTACATACAATGTTTACACGTGGGATTTTGGAGACGGAACTCCGGTATCGAGAGAAGTAAATCCTGCACACGTATATACAAGACCAGGAACTTATACAATTACATTAAGGGCACAAACGCCTTGTGGAATAGGCAATACGGCAACAAGACAAATATGTGTTGAACCAATTTTAGAACCCAATTTTACTTTTGGTAATGCTTGTGCATCCAGTAATTTACAAATTACAAATACTACAGATACAAGTTTAAGCTGTGGTGTAGAAAGCTATTATTGGGAAGTAATTAATTATGTTGAAGGATTTTGCGGTAAAGAGTCAGTTCCGGGGGCAGGAAGAGGACAGTGGAATTTTGCTAATGGTACTTATTCTTATTCAAAAGAGCCAGTATTTAATTTTGTAATGCCGGGAACTTACTATGTTAGATTAACTACAAGAAACTCCTGCGGAATAGACCGTTCTATTGTAAAAACCATTCAGGTAAAAAAACCGCCGGTAATTACATTAGAAAAGATATCTGATTTTTGTAATTCGGCAACAATTAAACCAGTCGGAAAGGTAGAAGAAACTTGTGCTCCGGCCAGCGAGATTACCTATTTATGGAGTTTTCCCGGAGGAACGCCTTCATCGTCAACTTTACTTGATCCGGGGTCAATTAATTATACAGTCAGTGGAAATTATCAGGCAACTTTTAGTGTAACGAACAGCTGTGGGACTACCACAAAAACGCAAAATTTTTCGGTTAATACAGTTTTATCTCCTGTTATAACACCAAAATCTGTACAGATATGCAGCGGAGCATCTTTTCAGGTTACACCATTTACAAACGGAACAGATAATGTTCCTGCAGGAACGACCTATGTATGGTCTGCTCCTGTAGTTTCTCCTCCTGGAGCTGTGAGCGGTGCCTTTGCACAATCATCTCCAAGAACAAATATTAGTCAGACACTTACCAATAATACAAATGCACCGGCAACAGTTACGTATACTGTATCGCCAATATCTACGGTTTGTCCGGGACCAGATTTTACAATTACGGTAACGGTCGACCCATTAATTAAAGTTACTGAAACAATAAAAACAGGTACTTGTTTTGGCTCAAATGACGGAAGCATAACTATTGCTGTTGCTGGTGGAATTCCTTTTGCAACAGGAAATTCATATAATTTTTCCTGGACAGGTCCTAACGGATTTGCAAGTTCAGATCAAAATATTTCAAACTTAAGACCGGGGTATTATAATTTAAGAGTTATTGATAACGGAAGATGTCCTTTCAATCAAAGTTATTATGTCAGCGAACCAGGTAAATTTCAGGTCGTTGGAGAATCAAAAAATGACATTACCTGTTTTGGTTTAAATGACGGAAGAATTAATGTGTCAGTATCTGGAGGAACTCTGCCTTACACTTATGTATGGACTAAAAACGGAGCGTCTTATACTGCTAATACCGGAAATCCGGCCAATTTAGGACCTGGTGATTATAATGTTACCATTACAGAAGTAAATTCCTGTGATGTCCTGAATAGAAGTTTTACGATAATTGAACCTCCGTTGTTAAAAGTTAGTTATGTAAGCCAGGTAGATATATTGTGTTATGGATATTCAACCGGCGAAATTAATGTAACAACTACAGGAGGAAGAGCAACAGAAATTTCTCCGGGAATATTTAATTACCGATACAACTGGACTGGACCAAATGGATATAGAAGCACAGTTCAAAATCCGAGAAATTTAGCCGCCGGAACTTATAATTTAACCGTTACTGATAATTCTGGCTGTGTTTCTAATTTACAGGTTGTACTGCTTCAAAATGACGAAATAAAGTTAGATTATACAAAAACCGAAATAGCGTGCTATAATTATGCCGATGCTTCGATTACTATAAATAACATTACAGGAGGTGTTCCTTTTGCAACGGGAGAGCCATATATTATTAAATGGAGTAATTTAGGTTCAGGACGTGTACAGAATAACTTATCGGCTGGGACTTATGTAATAACGATTACAGATGCTTTAGGCTGTCCAAAAGTGTTTACAATAGTTATAGACAATGCGCCGGTATTTATGATAAAACCAGACGTAAGGCAGATTTCTTGTTTTGGTCAGAAAGATGCACACATACGTTTAAATCTCGTAGGAGGCAAAGCTCCTGTGCGACTTGTTTGGGATGATGATGCGACTGCTGGAATTGAAAGAAATAATATAGGGCCAGGAAAGTATTCTGTAACTATTACCGATGCAAAAAATTGTGAAATAAAAGAAACTTTTACAATTGTAGAACCATTATTGCTGGAAATAAAAGGAGAAGTTTCTAATACTTTAGATTGTACAAGATCCGATACCGGAGCAGTCAATCTAATTGTAACAGGAGGTACACAGCCCTATACTTACAGCTGGTCGAATGGTGCCAGGACAGAAGACTTAGTAAATCTTGTTCCGGGTAAATATACTGTTGTTGTAACAGATGCTAACGGCTGTAAACAATCTGATACTTGGACAATTATCAGATTTGATCAGCTTACACCTTCAATCGAAGTAATAACCGATCATAATTGTGAAACCAAATATGTCAAGCAAACCTTTGTAGGTCATGTAAAAGGAGGAATTCCGCCTTATACCTTAAACTGGTCAGACGGAATAGTTTCTGGAGCTAATAATGAAATTATGAATACCGAAAATAATGGTTTGGTCATATTTAGCGTAACAGACAGTTTTGGCTGTAAAGCTGAAGTAGCATACAATGTCAACACACCTGTTTTGGGTACTGCTAATTTCTCAACCGGATCTTATGGAAAAGATATGTATGATTTATACTCTATTTACGATCCAATAACTTTTACCAATTTAGCTACAGGAGATTTTACATTGATTTCATGGGATTTTGGAGACGGTAATTTTTCAAATGAAGAAAATCCAAAACATATTTATACTAAAGTAGGAACCTATACTATTAAGCAAACTGTCACTTATCCTTTTGGCTGTCAATATTCTTATTCTGCAACCATTAAAGTTGAGAAAGGTTACAGTCTCATAATGCCAAATGCTTTTACTCCTAATAATGATGGATATAATGATACGTTTGCTCCGGTATTTTTAGGATTATCAGATATAACACTGGATGTTTTTGATACATGGGGCGGTGTAATTTATACAGAGAAAGGAACCAATATTAGAGGCTGGAATGGTAAAGTAAAAGATATTGATGCCGAAAATGGAAATTACTATTACAAAATAACCTTAAAAACCTTTTACAACCATACTATAGTCGAAAAAGGAGCCTTTACACTAATTAAATAAGCAGCCAGAATTACCAATGAAATTAAAACTATTTACCATAATAATTGCATGTTGCTTATTTACAAAGGCAAGAGCTCAGGATCCTATTTTTACACAATATTTTTTAATACCCGAAACCTTAAATCCCGGATTTACAGGTTTTATGGAAACTACTTATGCAGGTATAATTCACCGTGAACAATGGCCGGAATTAGACCTTAGAATTGACACCGATTATGCTTTTGTAAATACATGGAGTGACAGCATGAACAGCGGTTTAGGAATCAGCTTTTTAAACCAAAGAGAAAATGTAACCAATTATAATTTCTCTCAGTTAAACGCAAATTATGCTTACAAAGTAAGGCTGAATGATTATTGGGAATTTAGACCCGGAATAGAAGCCGGATTTGGATTAAAATCATTTGCGTTCCAGAATTTACTGCTTGAAGATCAGATTAACATCCGAACAGGAGTCATCAATACCAGTTCAATGGATCCTATGTTACTGAACAGAAAAGCTACATTTTTTGATGTCTCTGCCGGAATGGTTTTCAATACAGACAAAGCCTGGATAGGTTTGTCAATGAAACATCTTAACAGACCTAATATTGCATTTAGTTCTGAAGGAAACGTGCCTTTAAACACCTTCTTTTCACTGAGTGCCGGTTACGAATTTTTGATAATAGATTATATAGACGTATTGCTGCTTCCGTATGAAACAAAGTTTTTTCTAACTTCAAATTATATGCAGCAAGGCCGATACAACAGACTTGACTTAGGAGCTTCTATATTATTCGAAAAAATATTTTTTGGAGCTACAGCGGTTACAAATCCAGCAAAAAATGGTGCCAACGGCGATTTAATGACCTCTGTAAATTTATTGACAGGATTGCAGTACGAACATTTAAGACTAGGTTTTTCTTATGATTTTAATACAACTAAAATTGGAAAAACAGGAGGTATTTATGAGCTTTCTTTAACCTATCAGTTTGATCTCCGCAGAAAATGTTTTGGCTGTCCTAATTACTCAGGAAATTAACTTAAGCAAACCTTTGCATAATATGGGCGTGTCCCTACGGGTCGGGCTTTCGGCTTTATTCCCAATTAACAAAAACTACGGCTAAAAAGCCTTGTTTTTCTAAATCGGGAGATACCGCTTCAATCCCTCACGCATCTCGATACAAACCCTAGAGTCCTGAAACCTCTGGACTCTAGGGTTTATTATTTAAACGTGATATCTACGTCAACAATAAAATCTCCTTTTCAATATTTGCTCTCGCTTTTTCCTCATATAAACCTCTGAATTCATTAGTTTGGAAAATAAATTCATTTTCCAGAAAATGCGTCAAGGCTTTGGCGCGCCCGGGTTTGTATAGAAAATCAGGATAAATGCGATATTCTTTTCTAATTTGCTCAAAATAGATTGTATAATCTTCCCAGTCTTTAGCAAGGATTTTCAAATCAAAATCGATTAACCAATTAATATCTTCAATTGCATTTTGCTGATGCTGCTGTGTTGCACAAATCACATCAAAAACCAATTGACGATCAAATTCCGCAAACCCGACAGGTTTTTGAAACCTGTCGGGTTTATCATCTGTAAAAATAGATACAGCATATTCGGCACTTTTAAGTTCGTTATCTTTCTTGGAAGCCGAATACACAAAATCATGATAAAAAATAGAAAATAATACTTCATTCGGATTTTGAAGTTTATCATGATACGTTTCAAAACAGGCAGCCATTTCTTTTAAATGCGTGAGATTATGATAATGTCTTGATTTTTTAGAATATGCCTTTTCTAAGTCAATCCAGTTTTTCTGTATTTCATTTGCTGAAAAGCCAATATTCGAAAGTAATTCAGAATAAATTTTCTCTAAATTCATGTTGTTTTTTTATTTAATCTATTAAAACCTCCAACGAAGCACAATATTGTAACTAATCACATTTGAATGTAGTAAAAAGCTCCGGAGGAGTTCAATATTTATAGCAAAATATTTATAGCCAATTATTTTACGTATTACCAGGCTCCAGAGGAGTTAGATATTTATAGCAAAATATTTACAGCAAAAAATTTATGGCCAACTATTCAACGTATTAACAAGCTCCGGAGGAGTTAGATATTTATAGCAAAATATTTATAGCAAAAAATTTATGGCCAATTTATAGACAACGGTTAAAAAGCTCCAGCGGAGCGACACCTTCAATTTTATTAATAATATATCGCCCCGCCGGGGCTTTTAAAATGAATCCTGAAATAGCTATAAATATATCGTCCCTCTGGGACTTATGTTTTTTGTAATTTGAAAATAGCTATAAATATGCCGTCCCTCTGGGACTATGTTTTTGTAATTTGAAAAATATCTATAAATATGCCATCCCGCTGGGGCTTATGTTTTTTTGTAATTTAAAAATATCTATAAATATACCTTCCTTCTGGGACTTACGTGCTTTTTTTAAATTAATTTTCCCTCAAATTTAAAATTCTTTTTTACTGCGCAAAATAATTGCGTAGTGGTTTTGAAATCTTTGCAATGTAAAAATGAAACAGTTATGAGAACTATTAAAATTTATTGTAGAGAATGTGAAATTGAATTGACTCAAGAATTACTAGAAATTCCTGAAGAAGATTTACGTTGGGTTGATAACAAGGATTTAATGCCGAAAAATAATTTTTCTGTTGTTACTAATGAATATTCTAACAAGAAATCTATAATGGTTGCTATTGATGATTATAATTTAAAAGATCATTCTGATAGATCAAGATTTATTGGATGTTGTGGAAGTTCAAATTTCAGTAGTTTAAATAAAATATGCCTTTGTGGTAATGAAGTTGCCTCAGAGATTTCAGATTGTTGGCTGAGCCATTATATACAATTCGATTTAAGTAAAGTATTCGCTAAAGAAAAAATAGAGGAAGATAATTATAAAGAATTTAAATTATAGAACTTAATTCTTACTACGCAAAATAATTGCGCACTAGTTTTGAAATCTTTGTTCAGAAATAAAAACAAACGTTCATAGAAATAAAAAAAGAATAAAACAGGTCAAGTTTGAGTTACTTCGAAAACACTTTCCAATGTACACACTTACACCATTACCTTTTTATTCAATTATATACGAAGCAGTAGCTCAGCGGATAGAGCAGGTAGTTTTGAAATTATCAATCAAAGGTCAATCAAAATTTACTTCTTACGCTTTTAACGTCCAGGTCGTGGGTTCGAATCCCACCTGCTTCACAATTAATGGTCAATTAAAACTTACTTCTTAGGTTCGACTCCTAACTTCCGAAAGGAAGTTGCTGGTTATTAAGTTTTAAAATTATCATTAATAAAAAAACGAGGGTCAAGATTAACTTACTTCTTTCGCGGTAGCCCGCTCCATTTTAGCTTAGTTAATTCATTACACTCCAATTTCAGGTCAAGTGTTTCTTACTTCAAAATCTTTTGGGTAGAACTAGAAGCACAATTATCTAAATTTTAAAAATTAAAAAAAATGAAAACAAAAGAATTATTAAAAATCAGTTTACGTCAAAATGCTATTTTCATTCCGTCAGAAATGATTACGAATGATATTAAAAATTTATCAGGAACAACTTCAGTTTTGTTAGCCAATGTTTCTAAACTTGGATTTACATTTTCTGAAACTTTACTTCACGCTTTAAACAACGTGAGCCCGAACTATAAAATCGAGGTTTTAGAAGTTTTGAGAGAAGTTTTAGGAACAGATAAAAACTGGACGCCATTGGTGAAAGAATGGAACGTTCCAACAGGCGAATCTGTTGTAGATCATATTATCACATATTTCAGAAACGTTTTTAAAACTAAAAACGGAACAACTTTACAATGCGGCCATATTATCCCGGATAATACTTTTCCGTTAGAAAGATACAATGGTTGTCCGTTCTGCGGAACTCCGTTTGAATTTGGAAAACTGGAAAATATCGGACAAGGAAGCAAATTGAAAATGCTTGAATTGTGGACAGAAAAAGATTTAAATGATTTCTATATATCATTATTGCAATCTAAAACCGCTTTAGACGCTACTCAGATAGATAGTTTAAAAATGGCAATGCAATATTTGCCTTTGCCAAAAACAGAAGTGGCAATGAAGGAAACTTTAATGCTCGTAATCGATCTTTTGATCGAAAATGGTAAAGAAGAAGAAGCGTCTCAGTTTTTGAAAACGCCTACAGATATCTTACGATACTTGTGGTATAAAAATACAGGAATGCTTCAAATTATTGAGCCAAAAACGATTATCAAAAGAACATCAAAAAATGCGCAGCATTTCTACAATGTTTTAGATACAAGCGTTCAGACGAGAATTGCATCAACAAATGATTTGAAACTAAAATATTCCCGAAAAGAATGTTTAATGGTGGCAAATTGGTTGAACAACATGAATATGGAAGTGGAGGCGATGTGCGAAACCATGCACCCAAAAAGAGGAATGTGGGTTCGTTTTATCCGCGCGCTTCGTTTGGCAGAATACAGCAAAAGAAAAGGATTCGAGAAATTGAACTTCTTAATGGACGTATTCTACAACCAAGTGTACGATGTTTGGCAAAGCAAAGTAGATTCGTCAAGATTGAAATTTGATGCCGATAAAACATTTGGATTATTGAAACAACGTCCGGGATTATTTGCACGTTCGTTATTCTCAAATATGCTTTGGTTTGGAGCAGAGGAAACTGTTGCTCATTTTGAAGAAATCATCGATAAAGTTCCGGCTCGATTGGTGTTTACATTGAATATGTATGCTCAAAATTATTTCGATAAAAACATGCAGAGAAGTGTGAAACCTTTGGGTGGAACAAACAAACGAATTGAAGCAAATCAGTTATTAGGATTATACGAAGATTTTCAGTTGGAAGCAATGAAAAACCAAATCGAAGAATTGTGTCTTTTAGCCATGAAAAAACGATTTGCAAAAGTTGCTAATACCAATAAAACAATCTATATCGATCCGCAATTGTTTAACATTCCGGTTTCTATAGGAGATCGAAGTGATACAGTTCAGGATTTGCCAGTTGCTTTAATGGGAACACGTTTCCCAGTTGAAGGAAACGAAGTTCGATTGTTTATGCAGTGGGGTAAAGAATTGCCAGCGCAGCATTTAGATATGGATTTGAGCTGTCAGATTGCATACGAAGATCGCTTAGATATGTGTTCTTTCAGCCGATTGACTACAACTGGTTGTCAGCATAGCGGTGATATCAGAAGTATTCCGAATAAAATTGGAACAGCCGAATATATCAACATCAACATCGACGAATTGGCAAAAGCCAAAGCAAAATTTGTAACTTTTACTTGCAACGCGTACAGCAACGGAAGTATTACGCCAAATTTAGTCGTAGGTTGGATGAACAGCAAATATCCGATGAAAATTTCGGAGAAAACAGGTGTAGCATACGATCCGTCGTGTGTAGATCATCAGGTTCGTGTAACGCAGAATATTGCCAAAGGTTTGGTTTTTGGAGTGTTGGATGTAGCCAAAAGAGAAATCGTTTGGTTAGAGATGACATTTGGAGGTCAGGTTGTAGGCGGATTGGATTTCAAAGGCGTTCAGGCGTTGTTGGCAAAACTAAACAGCAAATTGAATATTGGTAGTTTGTTACAGCTTAAAGCGGAAGCTCAAGGTTTAACAATCACCGAAAATGAAATTGCAGATGAGGTTTACACAGCCCAATGGGCGATGAATCCAGCGGTTGTTACGCAATTATTAATTGATTAAGTTGCAAAGGTTCATAGTAACAAAGTGACAAAGGTTTTGTAGAGGCGCACAGCTGTGCCTCTCCGTAAAGATTGGTAAATTTAATCTCGCAAAGGCGCAAAGGCGCTAAGTTTTTTTTGCCACAGATTATGAGGATTAAAAGGATTTTTTATCTGCTGAATCTGCAATCCCGATAGCTATCGGGAGCGTGAGAATAATCTTTAAGATACAGTAACCACAAAGTTTGTCATTTCGACTGAAAGGAGAAATCGCATGCGGGATTCGACAAAGATTGGCGAAGTTCTGTGCGGAGTTTCTAGTGTGATTTCTCCTTTCAGTCGAAATGACAAAAATCAAAAAAAATCATTTTAATCCTTTAATCTGTGGCTTAAAAAATAAAATCTTAGCGACTCTGCGTGAAATAAAAACTACGCAAAATAACTGCGTAGTAGTATAAAACCTTTGCACCTATGAACCTCTGTCCCGATAGCTATCGGGATTGTCCCTTAAAAAAGAAAAAAATGAAAACACAAATAAACGGTACAGATATATTAGAATTAGGATTCCCAGAAGGAAAAATAATTGGGATTGCCTTAAAAATAAACAGCAAAAGAAACGGATTCACAAGAGACGAAATGATAGCAAATTTCAAAAACGTCTTAGAAACTCCAGAAAACTATATAGACGATAAAATCTTCAGCAAACTGGCTGTGGCATTAATCGAAAAATCGAATGAAAAACCAGAAGATTTCATCGCTTTAAATCAGAATCCGAATGCATATTCCGCTTACGGACTGGATCATATCGAAGACGGAGCCAGAAAACAAATGGAAGTTGCCATGAAACTGCCTGTTACGGTTGCCGGAGCTTTAATGCCAGACGCGCACCAAGGGTACGGATTACCAATTGGGGGAGTTCTAGCCACAAAAAATGCCATTATTCCGTATGGTGTTGGTGTTGATATTGGATGTAGAATGGCATTATCTGTTTATGATATTCCAGAAGATTTTTACTTTGAAAACGAAGCTAAATTCAAAAGAGAATTAATTGCGAATTCTATTTTTGGAGCAGGTCACGGATTTCATGGTCAGTACAAATCAGATCATGCGGTTTTGGAGAACGAAACGTTCAATTTGAATCCGTTTGTGAAGAATTTGAAAGATAAAGCCTGGTCGCAATTAGGATCTTCGGGTGGCGGGAATCACTTTGTGGAATTCGGAATCATGGAATTTGCACAAGACGATGCGGTCTTGAATATCCCAAAAGGAAAATACGTCGCTTTGTTAACGCATTCTGGTTCACGCGGAATGGGCGCCACAATTGCAGGACATTATACTAAAATCGCCAAAGACGAATGTAAGCTTCCAGAAGTGGCAAAAAACTTAGCGTATTTGGATATGAATTCGCAATTAGGTCAGGAATATTGGCTGGCGATGAATTTGGCGGGAGATTATGCTTCGGCTTGTCACGAGATTATCCATAACAAAATGGAACGCGCTTTGGGTGCGACAATTTTAGCCAAAGTCGAAAACCACCATAATTTTGCCTGGAAAGAAATCTGGAACGGCGAAGAAGTGATCGTACATAGAAAAGGAGCAACCCCAGCTGGAAAAGACGTTATGGGAATCATTCCGGGAAGTATGACCGCACCGGGATTTTTGGTGAGAGGAAAAGGTGAGGAGAATGCCATTAATTCGGCTTCGCATGGAGCAGGAAGACAAATGAGCAGAACCCAAGCGATCAAAAACATCACACAAACCGAAATGAAATCGATACTGAGAGATCATGGCGTTACACTTATCGGAGCAGGTCTGGACGAAGCTCCAATGGCGTATAAAGATATCAATCAGGTTATGGAAGCGCAGAAAGAATTAGTAGATGTTGTTGCCAAATTTACACCGAAACTGGTTAGAATGGCTGATGACGGAAGCAAGGAAGACTAAGTTTTTTTAGTATTCAGTCTCAGTCACAGTTTTCAGTGTAGAGGTGTGCTGCAGTTCGTGTAACAGAATATGAATAAAATTAAAATAAATCCAAAAGACGAAGGTTCAAATCCTTCCTTCGCAGCAAATAAGTCGCGGTAGTTTAGCAAGGGAAAACAGTTGGTTTTAAATTAAAGAGAAATTAGTTTATATTTGTAAGTTAATAATTACAAATATGAGTTAAAATGATCGAAAGTAAAGAAGTAGCGACAAAAATTAGTGAGTTAATGCTCAATATTGGTAAGGAATTAAATGAATCTGTATTCCTGGTTCAGGAGCAATGCAGTGAGAGTGAATTTTTTAATTATCAAAAACAGGTTGGTATTATTATGGGAAACATTTTAATGGATGTCTTAAATCCATTATATGAGAAACATACAGACCTAAGACCCCGTGATCTAGAATAATGATTACGGATACTTAAATAATAACAGGTCACAAAGAGGAAAAAAAACTTAGGATCTCAGCCTCTTAGAACCTTAGCACCTTTTTAAAAAAAATGAACAAATATGAACGACTGAAAACAGAATTAGAAACAGTCGGAAATGGAAAGATGAAAGCATTTGGAGACTCAATGCATCCGATTTTAAAAAGCGGCAGTCTCTTAACTTTTCAAAAAAGCGAAAATTACCAAATAGGAGATATAGTATTCTGCAAAGTAAAAGGCAGATATATTGACGCTCATAAAATTATAAAAACCGACGCAAACAAAGGTTTTCTAATCGCCAACAATCACGGATTCGAAAATGGCTGGACCAAAATTATTTACGGAAAAGTGGTTGAAGCAGAATTTAAAAATGAAATTATTTATAAAAAGTAATTGAATGATGTTGGTAGATGATAAAAGAATAATAGCACTAATAAATGCTTTGGAATCAAATGGATGGAAAAATGCAGGCTTTAGCGATCAGGTTATAGAATGGTATTTTGCTGAGATTATTGAATTTGTTTCCGTTTGGAGTCCTCTGGGTAAAAAACTTTATATGGTTTTATTGATAAATGAGTTAGATTATCCTAAAAAGAACATTGTAGAAATTGGTTTTTCATTAGTGCCATGTAATGTTAGTAATACTTTTTTTGAGAATATTTATCTTAAGGATATTTTACAAACGGACTTAAAAAAATTTTGCGAAAGTATCAATAGTAAAGCTTTACACGATTAAAAAATCACAAAAAAATAAATAATAATAAAGACTCAAAGAGAAGAAACCTTTGTCACTCTGTCCCTTTGAACCTTTGCAACTTAAAAAAAAATGAATTACATAGACATAGGTATCAACCTAACCAACAAACAATTCCAAAACGACATAGACGATGTTGTACAAGACGCGATTGACGCCGATGTATCGCAAATGATCCTAACGGGAACAAGCGTGCGAAACAGCGAAGCATCATTAGAAATCGCAAAACAATATCCGGGAGTATTATATGCTACAGCCGGAATTCACCCGCATGATGCGAAGAGTTTTGATGCGCAGAGCATTTCGAAACTTCGTAATTTATTAAAGCAGAAACAAGTCGTTTCGGTTGGCGAATGCGGACTCGATTTTGATCGTGACTTTTCGCCCAGAAACAAACAGGAAGAATGTTACAAAGCCCAATTAGAATTGGCGATTGAAGTACAGAAACCTTTGTTTTTGCACGAAAGAAGCGCTTTTAGTTCGTTTATGAATATAACAAAAGACTATTTACCGCAATTGCCAAAAGCCGTTGTGCATTGTTTTACGGGAACTTTGCAAGAAGCCAAAACCTATCTCGATAACGGATTTTATCTGGGTTTTACGGGAGCGATTTCAGACGCCAAACGGTTCAGCCATTTAAAAGAAGTCATTCAGTACGTACCGCTAGACCGAATGATGATTGAAACCGATGCGCCGTTTATGCTTCCTAAAAATGTCCCGAACAGTCTCTTGAAGAAATACCACGAACGTCGTTGCGAACCTGCTTTTCTGCCGTATGTTGCCGGAACAATTGCACAGTTTAAAGGAATTACTTTAGCTAAAACAGCAGATGAAACGACTCGAAATTCTAAAAGATTTTTTGGGATTTAAATCTTAATTAATAAAGATTATTTGTTGGCTTTTAAATCAGGTGTTTGTACTTGGTTTGAAGGCTTTTTGTTTGTATATATTTGATTATACTCATTTTTAAGATGATAAGAATTTAGATTTGGCAGTAAATAAAAAAAAAGACTTTATGCGATTAGTAGCGGTTTATATTAAAAAACACGAGTTGTTATTTAATAATGAAACAATAAATTTTGGAGGAAAATATATTTATTCTTTTAATGAAATTGATAAGAAGAATTTAGAAATTTCTAGAATTAGAAACACAAAATTTATAAAGAAATTTTGGGGAAGAAATATTTCTTTAGTTTCTGCTGTAGTGGGAGCAAATGGTACAGGTAAAACTAGTTTACTTAGCATAATTAATAGATCATATAAGGATAAAACAAATTTTTTATTTATTTATGAATCAATACGAGACAATAAAACTCATTATTTGACTAAAATATTTAATGAAGAACAATCTAATTCTCTATCAAAAAAAGATTATAAAATTAATGTCATATCTCAGGATTTTGAATTAAATGAAATAGAAGATTCTCCATTTACTGAATTGTATTACTCACCTATTTTTGATGAAAGAGTTTTAGATTTTTATTCTCCGTTACGATTAAATTCAGATGATTCAAATAATACTTTAAATGATATTTTTAGACGAAATCTTTTAAACGAAAATATTTTTTTAAATAGTAAAACTAGTGATATTATAAAATCAATTTATGAAGATTTTCCTATTTACGAGTTCAATATTATTTCTGCAAATAGACTTAATAAAAGAGACTTAAGGAAAGTCTATATAGATACAAATATAGGATATGCAAATGTTCTGAAGAAATTTAGAAATGACATGCAATGGGAGTTTCAAAAAATTAAGGATGAGATTAATAGTGGAAAACATCAAGATATAGAAGGCTTAAAAATAAGTATGCAATATATCGATTATGTATTGAAAGTTACTGATAAAGATTTTTTGTTTAATATGTTTGATATTATACTTAATAATGTTTTTAATGATGAACAAATAGAAGAGAAGTTTAAAGAAATTTTTAAGAAAGATGAAGATATTGATTCAAAAATTGTTATTAATGAAAGTCTTTCAGTTGATCGGATAGATTATTCTGATCTTGATCACGATCAAAGACTACATTTTAGAACTAATTTAAATTCTTTGAAAAATTTATCGATGGTTGATATGTTAGATGTTATATGGGATGATTATCCAAATAATGTTCCAGAATCTAATCATTTATTACATTCCAACGATAATTTAATTAAAGATTTAGAAGTAAATATTTTATCGCTTCTTGTATTAAAAGATGTATATGCAATTAATGGTTTACAAGGAAGTTATGATTCATTAAAAATTATAGAAGAAAAAAGATTTGAAGTAAGATTAAATCATTTTCTGAAAAAATTTATAGTTCAAAAGCATGTTAATTTGTATAACAAAATTATAAGAGATTTAGGTGAAGATTTTAATGTTTTAATTGCAAAAAATGAAATAATTAAAATTATACGTGAAGATAAATTTAGTCAAGAAATAGGAGTTAATACTTTAAAAATTAAAGAAGATATTATAAATATTGTTGAAGTATTTTATGATATAATTGAATTTTATAATTTCATTAAAACCTTAGTTAAAAACAATGAAACAAGTTTAGAGATAAAAATAAAAGAAGAAAATTCTATAGATAACTTAAATTTATTTTTTAAAAAATATGAGCCTCTAAGTAAGTATTTTTCAGAGCTGTCTTTGCGAGATACTGATATAATTCATGTTAAATCCAATAAAAAATTTTCGTATGGAGAAAAGATGTTATTGAATTTATATTCTGTTTTGTATGAATTTTCTTTAACAAGAAAAAATGTAAAAAAAAATTATTTACTTTTATTAGATGAAGCAGATTTAGGTTATCACGCACTGTGGAAAAAAAATACATACATGCAATTACAAAAACGTTACCTGTAATTTTTAAAAATAATTTTAACTCGCCTAAGGGGAATGAAGAATTTTTAAATAATGAATTATTAAATCTTCAAATTGTTTTTACTACTCATGATCCTCTAACATTATCAGACATTCCGAATTCTAATGTAATTTATTTGAAAAAAGATAAAAATCCAACGATCGTTATTAATAATATTAAAGAACCAAAAAGCTCATTTGGAGCAAATATTACTGATTTATTAGCAGATAGTTTTTTTATAAATAATGGACTAATGGGAGATTTTGCAAAAGAGAAAATTAATGAAGTAATAGATATATTAAACTCAGTTCAAGTTTCAAAATCCAAAAGAGAATATATAGATAAAATAATTAATATTATTGATGAACCATTAATAAAGACAAAATTAAGAGAAAGATATTGCAAGAGATTTCCTGAAGAATTTTCACAGAAGGAAGAAATTGAACTTTTGAATGAACAAGCAAAAAAACTCGGTTTTGAATTAAAAAAGATATAATATGTTTCACATTTATTCATATGATGATGCAAAAGTTTTTCATGGTAAACTCGTTCAATGTTGGTTTCTTAAAAAAATAAAAGGAGGTAAAACAAAAAAAGATGGTTATAGTTGTAAAGATAATACTTGCTTAATCTGTAATAGTAAAATACAGATTGAAAAAGATTTGCCAAGTAAGCTAAAACTATTTTTACTTAAGGATGATAATATTGAAAAGTTAGTTTCTGGAATGCCAAAAGATTTACTTTCTTTGGTAGTTAATTTCGAAAAGATTAAATTTTCTAAAAGAGATCAAAAAAAAATTAGATTCTTTTTTATTAATACAGGCTATGAAAATTGGTTTCAAAAGAACCATTCGAAAGTTTTTCTCGACAAATTGAATCTGGACACATGTACATATTGTAACAGAAATTATACTCTTAATTTAATTGATAGTAGAGCTCGTGCAGAATTAGATCATTGGTTTCCAAAAGAAAAATATCCTATTCTTTCTTTGTCATTTTTCAATTTGATTCCAAGCTGTCATTCATGTAATCATATAAAAGGGAGTCCTAATATCAATTGGAAAGAAGCTTTAGATAATTATATTCATCCTTACGTAATTGAAAAAGATGAGACCTTTAATTTTGGCTTTAATTACGATCTATCATTAAATGATTATAAGGTTGAAATTGATGTTAAAAATGGTTCTAAGATTGAAAGGACATTAGTAGCAAATAGCCTAAAAGAAATTTATAGTTCAAATGCTAACAAAGAATTAAAAGATCTTGTTGACCTAAGATATAAATATTCAGATAATTATATTGACATTTTGATTAATAAAACGTTTAAAGGACTTATGACAGAAGAGGAAATTTATAGAATGGTGTTTAATATTGAAATGGATGAAAAAAAATACCATCAAAGACCTTTTAGTAAGTTTAAACATGATGTAATAAAAGAATTGAAAAAAATTAAGTAAAGGCATAATAAAAAAAAGCGCAAACCTCAAAGTTTTGCGCTTTTTTTAATTCTATATAAAAAGAAAAATCCTTATTTCAATTTCATCAATTTTTCTAAATATTCAACTTTATCTTTTTCAGCCTGAACCAAACGTTCGTAAAGCTCGACAACTTTATCAAGAGGATTGAAAGTGCAATGATTATTATGAGTATTTCCTTGAGCGCCAGTATTAGAACTATTATCGTAAAAGTTATTAAAGAAATTAAAAACAGATTCTTCTGTAAAATTTTCAATCGCTTCTACTGTTACGCCAAGTGCTTTGGCAATTTGTACCAGTTTATCAAAATCTACAGTTTCGCTGGTTTCAATTCCGGAAATAGTCTGCTGGCTAGTGCCAATAGCATCGGCAAGCGCTCCTTGTTTCATGCCGCGAAGTTCTCTAATTCGGCTGATATTTCTACCGATATGTTTGGGTCTGTTTACTGTACTCATAATTCAAAGGTATTTATTTTTTTTGATAAAAACAGCTATTCGTAAAATACAAGATCAATTGGTATTATACGATTTTAGTTCTTTCTTAAAAATGTAAATATATTCTTTTTCTTACTTTATTTCGTGTTTTGTTATCAGGAATTAATCAAAGGATAATCAAACAATAACCGAAGACCTTTTTGAGCAGAAATAATTTTAAAAGTTCCGTTTATGCCTTCCATTCTTAAGGACATATTACTCATGCCGTTTCCCTTTTGTGTGGTTTCAGATAATCCAATTCCGTTATCGATAATCATAATGCTGAAAGAATTTTCATTTTGCTCAAATTCAATAAAAATCTCATTTGCCTGGCTGTGTTTGTATATATTGTGAACAGCTTCTTTAACCGATAGAAAAAGATTCCGTCTGGCTTTTACCGTTAGATTCGTTTCCTTTTCGGGAACGTTCGAATTGAAATGCGAATCGATACTCGTTTTACTTAGGAAACGTTTGATGTACAAAGTCGTATATTCTATAAAATTACCAACAGTATCGTTTTGCGAGTTTAAACTCCAAAGAATTTCGCGCATGGCTAAATTCATATCTTCAGAAGTATTTATTATGGCTTCTAAATCTTCAGAAAAACTTTCCTGAGGCATTTTATATTTTAAAAACTCCGCCTGAAGTTTTATAGCCGAAATTCCCGCACCCAGATCATCGTGCATATCTTGCGAAATACGTTCTCTTTCGAGCTGAATGGCTTTTTGGCGTTCTAATTCTTTTTGCAGTAATTGGTTCTGGAATTCGCTTTCTTTTATTTGGTTTTCCTGCTGCTGAATAAGCTGTTTTTTGTTGTAAATAAAAACCATCATAATAATAAAGCATACAAACAACAGCATTATGATAATGGCGATAATGTAGGTTAGTTTTATTTCTGGGGGCAGTTCTCTCATTTTTTTATGTTTTTTGCGATTGTCTCGTATTTTACAAGAGAATAATAAAACAAAGCATACATTATAAAATTTACTACAGCTCCTATTTTTCTTAAAAGAATGAGGAAAAATTGGTCTTCTTTTTCGAATAAATACATAGGCGTAAACCTAAAAATGATATAAGTACTCCAGAAAAGTAAAGCGGTTGAAATCCAAAAATTTGGATCGTCGGTAATTTTACCTTCAACTGGAATATGAAGTTTTTGATAAAACCACAAAATGGAATTAAAAATGTAGAACAAAGCAACTAATATTCCCAATTGAGGTAAAAACTTAGTGCTTAGAATATCAATAAAAATTAAACTATAAGATAAAAGAAGAATGGCAACAAATAATCCAATTCGTTTAAAATTTCCGTTATAGATTCTCGAAAAATAGATTCCAAAAAACAGAATGCAAAATATTGCATATATATTAAAATAGACAGCAAAGTCAAATTGCTTTAAATAGGTTTTAATAATTCCAAAAAGTTCTAAACTCAAAGTTCCAATTAGATAAATGCCTAAATAGTTTTGAGCCGGAAATGTATATTTCCAGCCCAAAACTATTGCTTTTATGGTTGTTATGATTAAACAACCTATGTAAACAAATTGTAATACTTCCATTTAATTAAGGATAAACGGTTCCGAAATCGTAGCCAATGCTTTCAGCTACTTTTTTATTTGTGACGTCTGTAAGTATTAATGTGTTGTGAACGCTTATTCCAATACGATCATTCAATTTTTTATCAAAGTCTTTAAAAACGAAAAAATTAAGAATAAATTTTTTACTGTCAAATGTGTTAGAAAGTAGATTTCTTATCATGTATCTAATTACGTTTTCAATGTCATATTGTATAAATTCAGTACATTCTTTGTTTGTAGATTCTCTTACTAATTTTGAAGTTGTGTCCAGGAAGTTTTTTTTACAGATTGTAAATGGTTTTTTTGTACTTTCTATAAGTATACCATCTTTTAAAGTCCAGAAGAAATCTAAATCATGGTCGACTGTAAGATCTTTTGGAGCTTCTAAAGTTGAAAATGAAAAGCCAATATTTACATCTAAATCTTTGCTTTCTTTTATTAAATGGATTTTTAAATATTTAGCATCCTTCAAAAAAGCTTGACCGATTACTTTTATAAAACTATTATTGTCTATAAAAACTTTTTTATTTTGAATTTTTACCTTTTTTTGAAGATCTTCAAATGCTAAATCATATTTTTTTTGAAGTTCTGGATCAATTGGATCGTTAAATTCGTGTACATCTAGAAATTCAAATAATCTTTTTAACTCATCTTTGTTCATGGTTTTTAGTTTTTGGTGTTAAACTTATTAATAGCTTCAATTTTATTACTTACTTGTAATTTTCTGTAGATATTGCCAATGTGTTTTTTTATGGTGTCGATGGTGACATTTTTTTTATCGGCAATTTCTTTGTAGAGCAGTCCTTGTGCCAGCAATTCAAGAACTTCTTTTTCGGTTACGGTAAGCAAGGCCAAACTTTGTACCTGTACTTTCGATTCCTGAAAATGCTGTAAAACCCGCTTTGCAATTGTAAAACTCATAGGAGCGCCTCCTTTATGAGCTTCGAGAATAGACTGAATAATTTTATCGAGAGGATCGCCTTTTACAAGATAACCGCTCGCGCCAGCACGCAGGGCCGAAAAGATTTTTTCGTCGTTTTCGAAACTCGTGCACATTATAAAACTCGTTCCCGGCATTGCTTCTGTCAATTTAGAAACGATATCAATTCCTGATGCATCCTGAAGCTGAATATCCATTAAAACCACGTCTGGTTCCAGGTCTTCCAATTTTTGCAATGCGCTCTTACCATTAAAAAACTGAGCTGCGCATTCCATGTCTTCCTGAAAATCGATGATACTCTTCAGCGCCTGACTGTAATGTTTATCATCTTCTACTATGGCAACTCTTATTTTCATGTTGTTACATTTTCATTACAAAGTTGGGTAATAAGTATTTTGACCACAATTACCCTTTTGGGTGATATTTCAGAATTAAGCTTAACGTGGATAAACTTACAAAAAAATAAAGAAGAATGTAAGAAAAAAAATATCACCCAAAAGGGTAATTGATTGGTGTAGTGATCTCTAAATACATTTGAACCGTTAACTAAAAACATTAGAAATCATGAAAACAACCTTATTATTTTTTTTATTTTTTGGATTTATTGGCTATAGTCAGATAACAACTAAGACTATACAAGTTGACTTAAGCGTGCCGCATGAAAAAAGTATCTCAATATGTAATGATGTAGACTGCTATAATTTAGATGATACTAAATGGCTTTCTGCAAGATCGAGAGAAATGATTGCTGTAAAATTAATAAATGGGAATCCTTTGAAGTATACTTATAAAATTGACACTCAAAATCTTTCTCTTTTTAATGAGCCAACTGCTGCTGCTCAACAAATAATAGCAGAGACAAAAGCAAAAGCAGATGCTGACAATGCAAAAAGGAATATTGTAGAATCTCAAGATAGTGATAAAGATGAAGAATCTATAAAAGAGATTATTAACTATAATCATCAATTAATTCATGAGGTTGATAATTTGAGTATTGATGTAGAAAGTTTATATAAAATTTTAAAACTAAAAAATACGCTTGTTGAAGATGATTATTATGATAGAAACCAATTTATAAGCGATGCAAAAGACCAGTTGAAAAAAAGTTATGATTTATTAAATGCTTTAGAATTGCTAAAAGATAATTCGCAATATGCAAACGTTAAAGAAATTGTTGTTTTGACGAAAGTAAAAGCTGAAAAAAATGTTGAATCAATTATATCAAAATTCTACAACATTGATTTGAATGTTTACACACTTCCAATTGATGTACAAGGCAAAAATATTGATGCAGTAGAATTTAAACTTCATCGTTTTGATAAAGAAACCAAAGAAGAGGATTTGAGTTTCGCTTCAAAACCCTATAATGTTTGGATTAAAGGCGGATTTAAAATAGACGTAAGCGCCGGATTATTTTTTACTTCGCTTTACGATTCAGAACTTAGTACAAAAGACGATCCAGCCATTGCAGGCAATAAAATTATTACTTTAAAAAATGGTGGAGATTACGATTTAGCATTTGGTTCTACTATAAATACTTATGTTCGAATGAATTCCTGGATTGTGCCAACACTTAATTTTGGTGCTGTAATTACACAAAATGAAAAATTACAAGTGCTTTTAGGTGTTGGAGCTATATTAGGTAAACAAGAACGAATTATTTTTTCTACAGGTTTTTCTATGGGGAAAGTCACTAGAATTGCCGATTCTTATTCTGTTGGCGGGTCTTATAATCTGGGAAATTCCGGAGATGTTCCTACGCAGAATCAGTTTAAATTTGGGCACTTTTTTGGAATTACCTATAATTTAACCAAAGTTAAAAAAATAAGCCTCGATAAAGGAATCGAACAAAACTAGATAAAGAGACTTTTTCTTATTTTGGTGAAAAAGAAATTTTATACCAATAAAAACCCAAACCCTGCAAATACCAATTTGCAGGGTATTTTTTTGCAATCAAATAGTACTTTTAATTCGTAAGATTTTTTAACAATCAAAAGATATTCTTTTAAGAAAAACTTAGTTTAAAATTCTTACTTTACAATTTCAAATTAAAAGCCCGTAAAGATGAATAGAACCACACCAATTCAAGATTTAGAAAACAAAAAATATCCCCTTCTGCAAAAAAGTGACGGTTTTTCACTTCAACCCCGCACCAATACTACACAAACTAAACTATAAATATTTAGAAATAACGCTTGTTTTACACTATACATAATGAAAAAAAGTCTTAAATACATCGACGGAACTTCGGATAAATTCTGGGAAATCGAAGTTACAGGATCAAATTATACCGTGACTTACGGAAAAAACGGAACATCGGGAACAACGCAGACCAAAAGCTTTGGTTCTGACGAAGAGTGTCTCAAAATGGCCGAAAAAGTATTAGCCGAAAAAGTAAAAAAAGGATATTCAGAATCAGGTGAAGTTGATGTGGTTTCGAAGCCAAAATCGGCGAAAGCCAAAAACTCAGATGAGGTTATTGAAGAATATGACAGCATTATAAAAGCCAAAAAGATTACGCTTCTTTTGCCATTCTTAAAAGAAAAATCAAAAGGCAATATCGAAGTTTTAAAAAAGCACATTAAAAAATGCAAGCGTTACTGGATGACGTATACAGATTTGACAAAAGATCCGGGTTATGTAAAAAAAGACAAACACGACTACGGCTGGGGCCGACGCGGCGATATGGAACAAAATGACATTATCACCCTGAGCGCTATAGCCTTATTTGATAAAACTGATATTAATTCGTGGGATGAAGCCCTGCATTTGCTTAACGATATCGATACGAAACCTCAGGTGTTGGAAACCCTGATTTGGGCAAAACCAAACTGGCTCGAAACATTTATTCTTGATAAAGTAAAAAGACAGGATTGGGTAAGCTTTAATTATCATAATTTGAGAAAACTTGAAGATGAAGGATTACTGCAATTCAATCCAGAATTATATGCTTTGAGTTTAGCGGCAACAAATGAGTGGCGCGCTAAAATGAAAACCAGAAAGTTTATCGAAACGATTGTAAATGATAAAACAGGATATCAAAGAGATATTCCTGAATTGTTTAACTATGAAACGATTCTTCATAACAGTTTTTTCCGCGATAATGATAAACAAAAATATGACGAATTTCAGACCTGGAGTATTGTCTACAAAACGTTATTAGACGAGAAAAAAATGGATCGCAGTTTCTTTATCGAAAACGCCATCCAAATTCAAACCAAAGAATGGAACAACAACCTGAAATCTTTCTTTAGAAAAAGAATCGAAGAATTTCAGGCGACAGAAGATGAACTGGTTGTTCTTCAGGAAAATATATTTTCGTTTTTACACAACGCGTATCCGCCCATAACGAGTTACGGAATCGAGCTGGTAAAGAAAATCTACAATCATCCAAAATTTAAAACCAAATCATTCTTAGAATGGCTTGAACCTTTAATGATGCGCGGCGACTGCAAGGCAGCAATAAAAAGCGTTCTTCCGGTTTTAGAAAAAATAAGCAAAGCCAATCCGAAATTGAACAATCAAATCGCTTCAATTCTGGCCGATGTTTATGTGATTTCTGATTTAACGTTACAAGAAAAAGTTTCTAAAATTATCCTGAAAATAGGTTCTGTAAAAGACAAAGTACTGAAAGAAAAACTGAGTTCGTATGTTACTTTAATGCAGGGAAATATAAAATCAGGATTAAATCAGTTTTTAGATGAAGAAGCTTTAACGGCAGATCATGATACTTTAGAAGAATATCATTTTGAGCCTAAAAAAGAAACTTTGCTTCTGGAAGAAGTACAGCTTCCAAATGACTGGAATGATATTGTGTTTCAGTTTGGAAATTTCATTGCTTCAAACGAAACTTTGGATACCGAAATTTTAATGAATACCTATATTCAGCAGCGAGATTTATTTCCGGCAGATTATAAAACACAGTTGCAGCCGTATGAAAAACAGCTTCAAAAGCACTACTTCGAAGCCGTTCATAAAAACTTTATGAAGTCGTTTTTATCTCAAAAAATAGAAAATATCAACGCCAAATTTGACAGTAAATACAAACACTACTCAAAAATAAATACCAATCTATTAATAAAACCTTTACTGGAAAAAGTACAGGAGAAAATGGATTCAAATTCTACTTTGCCTTTGCTTTCATTTCCGAGTCATAAACCCTATTGGGTCGCACCAAAAGTTTTAGTAGAAAGAGTAATTCAATATCAAAAAAACAACGAAGAAATAGATTCAGTCGATTTAGCGATTGCAATAGCACGTATGCCGAGAGAAAATGTCGAAGAAGCAATTCCGTTATTAGATCAGGTTGAAGGAGAAATAAAACCGCTTTTATCATTCTGCCTTGGAGTAGACGAAAAACTGAATTTAGATTCGACTTCGTTATTTTCAAAAGCGTTGGCTGTTTTAGGAAAAACGACAAAAGAAACCGGAAATTTATCACTTTGGGCAACAGCAGCAAGAACTTTTTATCCAAACGATACTTTTACAGAATTTGAAAATACTTATTTAAAAGAGATTCCGTTTGTGGTTTCGCCCTTTGTTGCGGAAATAAAATTTAAAGAAAAATGGAACGAATGGACGAATTATCAAACCAAAGAAAAAGAAAGAACACCTTCTTGGTATGAATTAAAGTTTGATTTACCAAATTACACCAAAATTCCAAACTACTTATTGTACAGTCAGGATATTTACAATCGCGGCAACAGCTGGGATTATTTATTAAGTTATGCCGGAAATACCTATTACTGGCACAGTTTAACCCCGCAGAATTCAGATGCACTGGCTTTGACTTTATTACAAAATTGTGCCACTGGCGATGGCTCGAAACCAGAATTAAAAGGTTTTTTGGATGTCATGAACCGACCAGAATTTAGATCTTCTGAAACGACTCAGCTTTTATTTGCGGCCTGTTTCTTTCAGGAAAAGAAAGATTTACGATTACTGGCATCAGAAGTATTGATAAATTTAATAGAGAAACAAGCTGTTGATGTTGCTGTTTTTGCTGAAAAAGCGGCCAAACTGGCTTCAGAAAAATATGGTGTTTTCTTAAGGTTTTCAGACGGAATTGCGGCTTTAAAAGATATTTCACCGCTTCATAACAGCGCTTTACTGCAATTGTTCAATGCTTTTTTTGATAATCTTGATTTGAAAGACAAACTGCCGACAAATTTCAAAAAAATGGTCGAAAATTATGTCGATATTTTAACGAAAACCAATCAAAAACCTACGCCAAAAGCCGTTGCATTTTTTGAACAATGGAAAGACAATTCAGCACTTAAATCATTAGTGAAGCAGATTTTAAAATAAAGAAAATGACAGATTTAGAGTATAATTATAAAGGAGTTTCTACGTACAGTAAAACAAAAGGCATTAATAATTTGGTTTTGGCACATCAAACCGAAATCGAGGAAGTCAATAATATTCCGTGTTTTTTCTGGGGAAGCTTAACAGATCCTTATGTTACTGCAAAATGCTGGAGTACGATTGCAAAAGTCGTTCGTTCGAGTTTTGGGCCAATTCCGCCAAGTCTTCGTGATCCTATTGTTTCTGCGGGATCAGAAAGACTTCGTTTTGAGGGGTTTTCTTCCTGCAACGGAGTTTATGTAAGATTAGACATGAAACCCGAAGCTGTTGATGGAGAATTTATCGCAAACGGAACAACAAACGTTGACTTTAATGATCCAATGCTGAATGCGCTGAATGCCATTCAAAAAAACGAAAAAGTAACCCTTGCCGTTGGTCAGCAGGACGTTCAGGTAATTACCAGCAAAGCAAAAGTAGTCGAGAAAAAAGTGACTTTGCCAATGCGCTGGATAAAAGGATTAACAAGCGTACAGTTGTATTTGGCTGATATGGATTTAAAGTTCGAATTAAATAAAATCCAAACCATTCAGCTTTTTCAAAGTCTGCCAAAAGGAAATGTAAAAGGTGATTTCTTTATAACCAAAAGAGCCGGAAAATTTATGTTTTCGACATTAGCCACAGCAGACAGTGTTAGAATTGGCGGTGTACAGAGATTACGTTTACTTGAAGGTATTTTGGCAATTGTAGATAAGATTTTTATTTACGAATCTGATGATAAACAAACTTGTGCCGTTGTCTGCGAATTTGGAAAAATGCAGTTGTTAATGGCTTTTTCTCCAGATTCGTACCGCGGATTTTCGGGTGAAGGAAACGTATTGGAAACCATGACAGAGAACCTGCCTATAGAATGGGTTTACGGATTAAACAGTTTATTAAAATCAAATGAAATGTTTGACCCAACAATGCTTTCAATAGAAAATGACATTGATTTTGGAACAATGGATAATCTGACTTCTAATTTATCCTCAATGGGACTATTGGGTTATGATTTAAGCGAAAAAGCGCATTTTTACCGACGTCTTCCTTTTAAAACAGAGCGTATTTTGTCTTTAAACCCGAGATTGAAAAATGCCAAAAAACTAATCGATAATGAAGAAGTAGAAATCGTTGAAAGAAAGGCTGACTATATCGAAGCCAAAGTAAAAGGTTCAGGCGTGGTGCATAAAGTAATTATCGACAATACTTCGCAAAGATGCACCTGCGATTGGTTTACAGCTTATCAGGGAAAAAGAGGAATCTGTAAACATATTTTAGCAGTAAAAATGACGATTTCTTAGTATAGCATATTGTGATAAATTTATGATTTTTACGATTATTTGTTAAATTAGGGTAAAATATACTACATTTGTACCTGTAATTAAAAATAGAAAAAATACATATGACACTTTCAGTAAGCAAAAAATTTGAACGTTTAGCCGGAGATTATCCAGCTGAAAGCTCAGGATGCTATATGTGTTTTTATGAAATTAAAATGTAAAATTTAGAGTCAAACTCATCATAATACAAAAAAGCGTCCTCATTTCAGGGCGCTTTTTTTGTTTTTTAGACCATTTGAATTCGTCGAATAGTACAAAAAGAGATTGAAAAATGATTAAAAAAGAAGTCGCAGCTAAAAAAAACTAAAAAAATAATTGACCAAATGTTTAATGATTAATAAAAATAGCGAAATATAATCTTGGAAAGTAATCCGATGAGTAACAGTCATTTGATAAAAAGATAAATCTGCACCAGTTTGCGGACAGGAATTTCTTTGCTTTAATTTTGTATTTAACTAATTGATATTCAGTAAAATAATGTTAAAAAAGATTTGCAAATATGATTTTTTCATCATTATCTTTGCCAAACAAAATTGAAACAAAGAGTTTCATACAACAACAACAACAACAACAACAACAACAACAATTTTAAAATAGAATACAATGAGTTTTAAACTATACATACAAAACCCAATACTAGCAGCCTCGGTTTCTTACCGTGAAGGGTTTTACATGATGGTGCATCAATATAGGCAATAGGATATTTATATCGTATTTGTTATGAAGCACCTTTAATTGGGTGCTTTTTTTGTTTTAGGGCAAAAGGTTTAGAGATGAAAAGAAAAAAGTTTTTTATCTAACCTGGAATCTTAAAATAAATACGCAAAATAATTGCGTAGAACGATTGTAATATTTGTTCATAAAGAATTAATGTGAAGTAAAAAGTAAGAACCGTTAGCAGTAAATGCTGATAGTTTAAGTTTAATAATAAAAATTTAAGGATGAATCAAGAAATAGGATTTGAATCGGCGGGGCATATTAGTCAAGCCAATAGAGTAGAGTTTAGTGAGCTGTCATCTGCCTCAATTAAAAAGATGGATTTAGAGCTGATTAACCTATGGAATAAAAAGGTAAATTTTTGGGATATGATATATATCATTTAGAGATATTTCTCTGGTAAAGCAAGGGTGCTTTGAACTTTTGTGATATTGGATTTCCCGGAAAAACCTTCGATTTCCTGTGATTTCCAAGAATTGCAAAAAAAAAAAATTACCATGCAAAACAATACACTAGAAAAATACAAAAAAGCAATTAGAAAAAAATACGACATAGAAAAAGAAGGCAGATACTTTGATTATTTGTACAAGCCTTCTCGTGGTAAACTGCGTGATTTGTGCTGGCTTATTTTCGAAAATAACGCAGCCAAAGAGGATTTAAATGTCTTTAGCAATTTCCTTTCTATGGATTTTGATCACACCAAAAAGAATAAGTTTAAGGAGAAAAAAGATAAGTTCAGACCTATTGAAACTTTCTTTAAGGGAGAAACAGATCTATCGAACATTGATGCTATAAATATGGCAGCGATTATGGTTGATTTCCATCCGCGTCCTTTCAAAAAGTTTTACGAAAATTCTAAGACTGATGAAATAAAACCAGTTAAACGGATGGATAAAGCTAAAGCAGTCTTTGAGAAAAAGAGTACTGCAAAAAAAGAAAAGCATGAAAAAAAGTCTAAGAAAAGTTTCTTTCTAGATTTTAAAAGCATGTTCTTCTAGGGTTTGCCACAAAGACGCTAAGACACAAAATTTTTAGCCACAGATTATAAAGATTAAAAGGATTATAAAAAATCTGCCAGATCTGTGAGAAACTATCTTAGCGTTCCTTGCGGTTAAAAAAACAATTATTAAAAATTTAAAAATGAAAACAACAGATAAAATTATTATTATCGATTTAGAAGCCACATGCTGGCAGGGCGTGGTTCCGAAAGGCCAGCAAAATGAAATTATCGAAATTGGATTAGCGGTTTTAGATTCACAAACAGGTGAAATTACAAAGAACAAGGGAATTTTAATAAAACCCCAGCGCTCAACCGTGAGTCCGTTTTGTACAGAATTAACCACCATTACTCAGGATTTATTAGACAAAAACGGTGTTTCTTTTGAGGAAGCTGTAAATCTCTTAATCGACGAATACAATCCCGATTTATATACTTGGGCAAGTTACGGTCAGTACGACCTGAATATGCTTACAAAACAATGCAAATCGTTTGGTATTCCATATCCAATGGGAGAGGAACATATTAACGTAAAAGAGCATTTTGCTGAAAAGTTTGGTCTAAAAAGATCCACCGGAATGAACGGTGCCCTGCAATTATTGAATATTCCGCTTGAAGGAACACATCACCGCGGAATTGACGATGCCAAAAACATCGCTAAAATTATGCATTGGTGCCTTAAAAATTAGAATTTAATTTGTTAAGAACAGTTATCAAAAGGATAGCAGATAACTGTGCAATGAAGCTGCAGATAATTTAGTATCTGCAGTTTTTGTTTTTTATAATAGTTTACAATTTAAAATATCACCCAAAAGGGTAATTGATTACTATACTGTTCTAACTATACATTTGAATCATTAATAAAGACAGTATAGAATAAATCATTTTGCCTTTGGGAGTTTTCAAAAAATACTATTAAGTAAACCTAAAAAACGATATCATGAAAAGTTGTAAAAATTATTCAGTAAGTAAAATTCTTGTATTTATTTTTTTAATGAATATTTCATATAAAGGAATCAGCCAGACCATGGTGGGAAGAATTTATGATTATGTAAGACAGCAAAGCTTTGTGCTTTTTGATAATGGATTCATTATACAGAATGAGAATCCTATGAATAGTGGTTATGTACAACGAGACCCTTCGGGATTTATGTATCTTAGGATACCAGCTGTAAATCCTATTGATAATGCTTATTTTGTTGCTTGGGATAAAAATATAGTAGAAATTAATCGATATAGGGGCGCTAATATAGTGGGGCGTTATGAAGGTTTTGTTCCTGTAAATCCGTATAATACAGTTTACCATACACCCAGTTATAATCAAAATTTTGGAGTTGAGATTTCACCAGGCAATTTTACTCCAATTCCTGATGGAGTTGTAGATGAAAATAAATCTTTTGGGGATATTATGATTACAAATGAAGTCAAAGCGCAGGAATGTTATCAAAATGCCTTTTCTCCTTCAACAGGACTTGATAGAGAAAAATTTACTATGTGTATGATTCAAAATATGGCAGGTAAAAGAGAACTGGATATTTTAAATTGTGTTCGAGATTCTAAAACGCCAGAAGAACAAACTCTTTGTCTATTTGGAAAATTAGGAGGATCCAAAGAAAGAGAAATTGCTCAAAAAATTTCAGAATGCTATGCGAATTATGGAAGTGATTGGAGTAAATATCCATTGTGTATGTCATCTTATGTAAATGATCCAACAGTATCTAAGGTACTTGCCTGTATGGAACAGCAAAGTAAATCAGGTAATGTTAGTTTTATGGGAACAGCTATGTGCTATGGATTGCAAGAATTTAAGATGAATGCAGAAACTCAGATTATATTACAATGTGCTGCAGCTTCGGGAGGAGAACCTTATACTTTTGCCGGATGTGCGGGTGGGCAGTTACTGGCAAGAGAACTAGACAAATGTTTTACAAATGGTGTTGGTGGTGATAGTGGATGTTTTGGTAAAAATAATGATATTGTAAAAGGGCTTAAAGCAATTGGAGATGCCCTTAATGTAAAATTTGGACCAAATAATGATATTACAAAATTATGGAATAATACGGTTAGCGATATTACAAATGGCCCAGGTTATAATCATGATGCAGTAAAAACAATAAGAAATATAAGTAATGAAGTTGATAGAGCTGCTGATAATGTGAGTAAAGCGGTAAGGAAGGCAGTGCCTAAAATTAGAATTAAATGGTAATTTTTAATCAAAAGATGTTTTTAGTATCCATATTCCCTGTATTAAAAAAGGCTGTTCAATTGAACAGCCTTTTTCGTTTGGTTATATTATTTTGATTAATTATGATTATAGATTTTAGCGTAAAGATCTTTGTAGATTTCTTTAATGATTTTACGTTTCAATTTTAGAGTAGGAGTAAGCTGTCCGCCGTCAATAGACCACACATCTGGAGTTAATTCAAAGCGTTTTACTTGTTCCCAGTGTCCGAATTTTTTGTTGATGCTTTCTACTTCTTCATCGATACGTTTAATAACATCTGGATTTGAACTAATTTCGGCATCAGTATTTCCTACAGTAATTTTATGGATTTTAGCCCATTCTTTTACAAATTCAAAGTTTGGCTGAATAAAAGCTCCAGGCATTTTTTCGCCTTCACCAATAACCATAATCTGCTCAATAAAACGAGATTGTTTCATGGCATTTTCGATCATCTGCGGCGCGATATATTTACCTCCCGAAGTTTTGAACATTTCTTTTTTACGGTCGGTAATTTTTAAGAAACCTTCACTGTCAATTTCTCCAATATCTCCTGTATGGAAATACCCGTCAATAACAGCTTCTGCAGTTTTTTCAGGATCTTTATAATAACCCAGCATTACGTTCGGACCTTTTAATAGAATCTCTCCGTCTTCGGCAATTTTAACTTCCAAATTACGGATTGGTTTTCCAACTGTTCCAATTTTAAATCCTTTGTTTCTTTGATCGTTAACGGCAATTACCGGAGAAGTTTCTGTTAAACCGTAACCTTCCATAACCGGAATTTCTGCAGCAGCAAAAACTCTTGTTAAACGCGGCTGTAAAGCAGCACTTCCGGAAACCATCAAATCTAAATTACCGCCCAAACCTTCTTTCCATTTACTGAAAATAAGTTTACGTGCGATTTTTAATTGAAATTCATACCAAGCGCCATTTGCTCCGTATGGTTCGTATTTTAAACCTAAATCAATAGCCCAGAAAAAAAGCTTTTTCTTGATACCTGTTAATTCAGCTCCTTTAGCATAAATTTTATCGTAAACTTTCTCTAAAAGTCTTGGTACAGCTGTAATTACAGTTGGACGAACTTCTTTTAAGTTATCGCTGATTTTATCAATAGATTCTCCAAAATAAACCGAAACTCCATAATATTGATAAATGTATAAAATCATTCTTTCAAAAATATGGCAGATTGGCAGAAAGCTCAAAGCAGTGCTTTTTCCCGGATCAAACGGAATTCTTGGAGCACTGTCCAGAACATTTGAAACGATATTTTTATGAGAAAGCATAACGCCCTTTGGCCTTCCTGTAGTTCCTGAAGTATAAATAATAGTAGCTAAATCATCTGTGTGAATGCTGTCTTTTCGGGCTTCAACTTCGCTTTGATTGCTTTCGTCTTCGCCGGCCAAAAGAAGATCTGACCAGTGTTTGCATCCAGGAATTTCATTAAAAGAATAAACTTCTTTCAAAGTAGGCACATTGGCTTTAATTGCATTTACTTTTTGTAAAACTTCGTCATCAGAAACAAAGCAATAAATACTGCCACTGTGATTTAAAATATATTCGTAATCTTCCTCTGCAATTGTTGGATAAATTGGAACATTTTGCGCACCAGTCTGCAAAATACCAATATCCATTATATTCCATTCGGTACGGTTATTAGAACTTATTAAAGCAATTTTATCATCTTTTTGAACGCCCATGCGCAATAATGCTCTCGAAACGGCATTAGCTTTTGCAATATATTCCTCGGTGGATGTTTTTTCCCAGACTCCATTTTTTTTGGTTGCCAGAGCAACTGGGAGGTTGTAAGTTTCTTGTTGATAATAGGGAAAATCAAAAAGGCGTGTGATTGAAACCATGTTTAATATATTGAATTTTACTGCAAATTAAATAAAATTTAGGTATGATTTTTTATTTTATGGAATTTTATGGGAAAATTTATAGAGACTATTAAAAATCAACGAAAACGTTTTCTTTTTTCTCGTAAAATTTCAAAAAAATCAAGAAAAATTTAATTTGAAGCCGTTTTTAAAAGCCTACTGTACGTTATAATCTTCGTAAGCTTTTACTCTTTCGCCCATTAAAAACATTTTTTTCTTGGCAAAATGAATAGAGAATTGAGAATAGTACCATTCATTGCTGTCGTTTGGTCTGTACCAAAAAGTATAAGATTTGCTGTTAAAACCTTCTTTAAAAATAGCAACACCTTCTTCAGAGCATTCAATTCCCCAATTGATTTTTTTCTTGCTTAAATCATCTGCCTGGATAAAACCGGTGCCATCTGGATTTAAAACCGTAACAGGTTCTTTCATTCCAATTGGCGCATAAGTTCCCTGAACCGGAAAACCAATTGTAGTAGTAATATATCGTTCTTTAGAATTATGGGTAATTTGGTTTACTTCAACTTGCGAATATGATTTTACAGCAATAAAAAATAAGGCAGCAAGGAATACATGTACAGATTTCATTCTATGTAGGTTTAAGTGTTTTTGGCGTTTACAGAAAAATCAGCGGCAGATTTTTCGAGGCTAATATAGTTTAAATTTTAATAGAAAGACGAATCTGAAATATTAAGAATGCTGTTTTTTTAAGTTTTAGTTTTTTGAGATTATTTATTCTGTAGAAAACTGATTTTCTAACAGCTTTTCTTTAAAATCAGATCTGAAGGTATAAGCAAAAGTAAGCATAAGAGCACGAGTATCAGATTTAGAAGTTCTGTTGTTTCTAAATAGCAGAGTATTGTTTTTATAACCGCTTTCTAAAGTGTTGAATATATCGGTTACAACAAGACCTAATCTGGCATTGCTTTTTCCTAATTTCTGCTGAAATCCCATGTCTACATTATAAATTGGAATTCTTTTTCCCTGAGCAGTTGCTACAGCAGAATTATAGTTGCCTATTAACTGAAGTTTACCGCCTTTCCAGGGCGTAAAATTATTAATGATTTTTCCGTACCAGCTAAAAGCACTGCTCACCACATCTTCTGATTGCGGTAAATTACCGGCATTAATATTTTGCTGAAAAGCCGTTAAACTAATATTTCCATCGTAGAAAGAAATTGGTTTAAAGCTAAAAATAGTTTCAAGTCCGTACGTAACTGTATTTCCAATGTTTTGCGGCTGCAATAAAATTACTCCGTTATCTTGAAGAACACCATATTGTCTAATCGTATTATTGGCATTTCTGTAAAAAGCATTGCCGGAAAGAGAATATTTGTCCCAGTCTTTATTGTAGCTTAATTCTACAATATGAATAATTTCTGGTTTTAAATATGGATTTCCTCCATGCGGATTCAAAGCGTCTGTAATGTCAATAAATGGATTTAAATCATCTAAATCCGGACGATTAATACGTTTACTGTAACCAAATTTTAGAAATTCATCAGATTTTAAATTCAATTGTACAGATCCGGAAGGGAAAATTTTTAAATAATCATTGCTAAAATGATCACTATTGTTTTGTGTTGCCCCATTGTTAGAAACATTTTCTGCACGAAGTCCTAAATTGTATTTCCATTTTTGATTTTCCTTAGAACCAGAATAGGAATTCCAAAGTGCATAAACGGCATTTATCTGCTCATTAAAATCAAAAATATTACTCACCATCGGATTTACCACATACTCACCATTTGTAAGATCGGCACTTTGAAAATCTGAATTAAAAAGTCTAAAAGTTCCTTTATATCCGGTTTCAATTATAGATTTTTCTGAAATAGGAAAAGCATAGTTTACAATTGCATTCGAAATATTTTCTTTTTCATAATTATGTGTTCGCTGCCAAAAAGTATCGCCAATTGGTGCATAATTTTCATCATAATTGTCCGTGTCGATATCGGTGTTTTCTCTATGGAAATTGTATGAAGTGGTAATACTTGCAGTTAAACTTTTTCTGTCATCAGAAAACTTTCGATCGTAATTAAAAGCAAATTCCGCAGCTTTAGAACGTTCTAATTCCAGGGAATGACGTTTATTACTAGAGTAAAACTGATTAGAACTATTGAGAATATCTGTTTTTAAGGTTTCGTCATTATCCTGACTTTCCATGTTTCCAAGTGCTTCAAAAGAAATAGTATTTCTGTCATTTGGCGAAAAATCAACGTTCAGTTTTAAATTCTGCAGACCTTCAGTTCTTTCATCGCTTCTGCTCTGATTAATAAAATGTTCATCGTCAATGAAATAATTCGTTCTTTCACCTTTAATACTTTTGGTTCTTCCGGCAAAACGATTATCATACGCAAGACCAACATTCCATTTATCGGTTTTATTGTTTAAAAGCAGAGAGCTGTTCATTCTTCCTTTTGCTCCAAATCCGCCGCCCAGAACAGCCGCACCGTTTAATCCGTTTAAGTTGTTTTTCTTTAATTTAATATTGATGATTCCACTTTCGGCATTGGCATCATATTTTGCTGTTGGACTTGTAATGATTTCGATACTTTCGATACTGCTTGCCGGAATCTGATTCATATTTGTAATAGCAGAATTTTTTCCATTAATTAAAATTAAAGGTGTTTTTCCTCTAAGTGAAATAGCATCATCTGCATCAACAGCAACAGTTGGAATATTTTTCAGCATATCAATTGCAGTGCCGCCGGTTTGTGAAATATTAGAAACGGCATTAAAAACAAAACCTTCGTTCGTTTTTTGAATCTGCTTTTTCTGAGAATTTACAACTATCGTATTAAGAAGATTGGCATCTTCCTGCAAAACAATATTGCCAAGCGAAATTGGAGTTCCTGTATATTTTATTTTTTGACTATTTGATTTAAAGCCAATTAAGCGAAGCTTTAAAATATATTCTGCTGAGTTTATATTTTCAAGAACAAATTTTCCTGACGAATCTGTAACAGCATAAGCTGCTGTTTTTGTAGTATCTGTAACAGGTTTTAAAACCACATCGACAAATTCGAGAAGAGTTTTACCGTCTGAAATAGTTCCGGTAACAGAATTTGTTTTTTGACTAAATGAGTATTGGCTTATAGCAAATAAGAGAATTGCGGCTATTAAATTTTGTTTCCATTTTTCCATGCAGCAAAGTTATCTATCATGTTAAATGAAGCCTCAAAAACTGCCTTAAGATATCATTAAGCTATTCTTATATGTCAATTAGAGTACAATTAATGAAGATAAAAAACAGGCTTTTCCCCCTTTCAAAAACAGTAGTTTACCTTATGAAACCAAATTTGGCTTATTCTAATTTTACCTCAATCAAATGCGGAAGCCGAAAAGCAAAAGAGTAGGCGTAAATCAAATCATGAAATTATGGAAACTGCTTTATTTTTAGCAATGGGCTGGTGCGGAACCAAATACCCAGGCTGGTGGAGACGTTTTTGGAAAAACCCGCCGCCACCGCCGGATCCAGAACCTTGGTGGACTGCTGCCTTAATCGGAATTGGACTTGCAGCAGGAGCTGCAGGCGGATTATTCTTTAGCAATGCCATCGCAGAAAATCAATTTTTTGCAGGTCAAAATGCAGTTGCTTCGGGGCTGTTTGCATTTGGAACTTCAAATGTTATAACAGGCATTGCTTCAGCCTTTAGAAATTAGAAAAAATGCTTCGACTTAGGGATAGCGTCGGGGCATTTTTTTACAATGAAATATTTTGTCGGCCATAAATTACACGAATTTTCACGAGCTATTTTTTATAGCCACAGATCAAAAGGATTAAAATGATTTCTTTTTATTCAGAAAAAATCTGTGCTAATCTGTGTAATCTGCGGCTAAAAAAAACGCCCGATAGTTTCGGGCGCTTTAGTAAAAATATATTTTTAGTTTTTCTCAATCCATTTTCTGGCATTAACAAAAGCTTCGTGCCAAGGCGAAACCTCGTCATTTCTGTCTTTTGGATAATGAGCCCAGTTCCATTGGAAAGTAGAACGCTCAATGTGAGGCATCATAACCAAATGTCTTCCTGTTTTATCACACATCATTGCTGTGTTGTAATCAGAACCGTTAGGGTTTGCAGGATAACCTTCGTAAGCATATTTAGAAACAATGTTGTATTGGTCTTCTGCATAAGGCAATTTGAATTTACCTTCACCGTGAGAAACCCAAACTCCTAAAGTACTTCCAGCCAATGTCGATAACATAACTGAGTTGTTTTCCTGAACTTTTACAGAAGTAAAGATACTTTCGTGTTTCTGGCTTTCGTTATGAAGCATTTTTCCGTGAACTTCGTGTTCTGGATTAATCACTTCTAATTCCATAAATAACTGGCATCCGTTACAGATTCCAACAGATAAAGTATCTTCTCTTTTAAAGAAATTATCTAAAGCTGTTTTTGCTTTTTCGTTGTATAAGAAAGCTCCGGCCCAGCCTTTAGCAGAACCTAAAACGTCTGAATTAGAGAATCCTCCAACTGCACCAATAAACTGAATATCTTCAAGATTTTCACGACCAGAGATTAAATCCGTCATGTGAACGTCTTTTACGTCAAAACCTGCCAAGTACATTGCATTTGCCATTTCACGCTCAGAATTACTTCCTTTTTCACGAATAATAGCCGCTTTTGGTCTTGGTTTAGAATTGTCGATTTCTGGTTTCTTTCCTGTAAAATGTGCAGGGAAAGTATAGTTTAAAACCTGATTTTTATAGTTTTCAAAACGTGCCTGAGCTCTTCCGTTTTTAGATTGTTTTTGATCTAATAAATAAGAAGTTTCGAACCAAACATCTCTGTAAGCTTTTATATCTAAAGTCCAAGGTCCAAGGTCTAAAGTTTCAGTAGTTGTCGCTTTTCCTAATTTGAAGAATTCGATATTATTAGCATTCAATTTAGCTTCAACAGCAACGTCAGATTTAGCCTGGAATACAATTCCGATGTTTTCTGCGAAAAGAATTTTTAATACATCTTTTTCTGCGAAAGCAGAGAAATCAATTTTAGCTCCAAGATTAACATCAGCAAAACACAATTCTAATAAAGTAGTAATTAAACCACCGCTTCCGATATCGTGACCTGCTAAAATTTGGTTTTCACCAATTAATTCCTGAATGGTATTAAATGCATTTTTGAAGAAAGAAGCATCTTTAATTGTAGAAGTTTCGTTTCCGATTGTATTTCTGATTTGTGCAAAAGATGAACCTCCTAATTTGAAATCATCCTGAGACAAATTGATATAGTAAATAGAATCTCCGTTTTTCTGTAAAACTGGTTCAACTACTTTTCTAATATCTGTACAGTTTCCAGCAGCTGAAATAATAACCGTTCCCGGTGCAATTACTTCATCGTTTGGATATTTTTGTTTCATTGAAAGTGAATCTTTTCCTGTTGGAATATTGATTCCCAATTCAATTGCAAAATCTGAACAGCCTTGTACAGCATCGTATAAACGAGCATCTTCACCTTCATTTTTACAAGCCCACATCCAGTTTGCAGATAATGAAACTCCTTTTAATCCATTGATAATTGGCGCCCAAACTAAGTTTGATAACGATTCTGCAATAGCATTTCTAGATCCTGCAACCGGATCAATTAAAGCTGCGATAGGAGCGTGACCAATAGAAGTTGCAATACCTTCTTTACCTAAATAATCCAGAGCCATAACTCCAACATTATTTAAAGGTAATTGTAACGGACCTGCATTTTGCTGCTTAGCTACTTTTCCTCCAACACAACGGTCAACTTTGTTTGTTAACCAGTCTTTTGAAGCAACAGCTTCTAAACGTAAAACGTCTTTTAAATATGATTCGAAATCTCCTGCGTTGTACCCAACATCAGCATATTTTCTGTCAACCGTTTTGTCTGTCATAACCGTTTTTGGAGAACTTCCGAAGAAATCTTCTAAAGCATAATCCATCGGTTTTGAACCATTTGACTGTGATTGGAAAGTAAAACGGTGATCTCCCGTTACATCTCCAACCTGATATATTGGTGAACGCTCTCTGTCGGCAATTCTTTGTAAAGTATCAATATCTTTTTGACCAATAACCAATCCCATTCTTTCCTGAGATTCGTTACCAATAATTTCTTTTGCAGAAAGAGTAGGGTCTCCAACTGGCAATTTGTCTAAATCGATTAAACCTCCAGTTTCTTCCACTAACTCAGAAAGACAGTTTAAGTGTCCGCCCGCACCGTGATCGTGAATAGAAACAATTGGGTTATTGTCGCTTTCTACTAAACCACGAATTGCGTTTGCAGCACGTTTTTGCATTTCAGGATTTGAACGCTGAATTGCATTTAATTCGATTCCTGAACCGAACGCTCCTGTATCTGCAGATGAAACTGCAGCACCACCCATTCCGATTCTATAATTTTCTCCACCTAAGATTACGATTTTATCGCCTTCTTGTGGTTTCTTTTTAATTGACTGATCCAGTTTTCCGTATCCAATTCCACCCGCCTGCATGATCACTTTATCGTAACCAATTTTACGGTCGTTTTCTGAATGTTCGAAAGTTAAAACAGAACCAGTAATAAGCGGCTGACCAAATTTATTTCCAAAATCAGAAGCTCCGTTTGAAGCTTTGATCAAAATATCCATTGGTGTTTGGTACAGCCATTTTCTTTCTTCAACAGCATTTTCCCATTTTCTGTCATCGTTCAAACGAGAATAAGATGTCATATAAACTGCAGTTCCTGCTAATGGCAGTGAACCTTGACCACCTGCAAGACGGTCACGAATTTCTCCTCCAGAACCTGTTGCAGCTCCGTTGAAAGGTTCAACTGTTGTTGGGAAATTGTGTGTTTCGGCTTTTAATGAGATTACCGAATCAAATTCTTTTATTTCGTAAAAATCAGGTTTATCGGCAGATTTTGGTGCAAATTGCTGCACTTTTGGTCCTTTTACAAAAGCAACGTTGTCTTTGTAAGCAGAAACAATATCGTTAGGGTTTTCCTGAGATGTTTTTTTGATTAATTTAAAAAGAGAAGTCTCTTTTTCTTCACCGTCAATTACAAAAGTTCCGTTGAAGATTTTGTGACGACAGTGTTCTGAGTTTGCCTGAGAGAAGGCGAAAATTTCAGAATCAGTTAATTTTCTTCCTAGTTTAGCAGCAAGATTGTTTAAGTATTCAACTTCTTCTTCGCTTAAAGCTAAACCTTCAACTTTGTTATAAGCAGCAATGTCATCAATTTCCAGAATTGGTTCCGGCTGAATGTTAATCGTGAAGATTTCCTGATCTAATTCGTTGAATTTTTGAGAAAGCATTGGGTCAAAATCATTGAAATCTTCCGTTGCCGGATGAAATTCTTCAATTCTGATAATGCCCGGAACACCCATATTTTGAGTGATTTCTACAGCATTTGTGCTCCACGGTGTGATCATAGTGGCACGGGGACCAACAAAAAAACCCGTCAGTGCGGATTTTTCGATCTTATTTGCGTCGGCAAAAAGCCAGTTTAATTTTGAAATGTCTTGAGCTGAAATTTCGTTTTGCGTTTGTACGGCAAAAACAGTTTTGCTTTGGTTTTCAAAGAAATGGATCATTGTGATGTGTAGTTTGTTGTATTGAGCTGCAAATTTAATGTAAATAAATAGCAAGCGCAAATTTGATAACAAACTCTTTTGAAAAAAATGAAATTGCTCTGAAATGCGATTGAATTTTAAGGATTTTGTATTTAATTCCGCAAAGGTGCTAAGACGCAAAGTTTTTTGTTTCACGCAGATGCAGCAGATTGAGCAGATTTAATGTAATAGAGTTATCAATAAATCTGTGTCAATATATTTATTAAGATTTCTTAATCTGCCATATCTGCCGAATCTGCGTGAAAAAAATTAATTGATTATGATCTTTTTAATAGTAGTTTTTGAATCCTTTTCGATTTTAACAATATAAATTCCGCTTGGAAGATAACTTACAGAGATTATAGAATCTGAAGCATTTTGTTTTTCAAAAACTTTTTGCCCTGTAAAAGAGAATATTTCTAAGCTGTAAGGAGAATCAAAATTGTTTAAACCAATATTAAAATTTCCATCAGAAGGATTAGGGAAAATCACAATCTCATCTGAAGTTTCAACAACTTCTTCTTCGATTGGTCTGGCCATTTTGCTTCCTAAGTTATTGCAGGTATCTTGCGAAAACGAATCCCATTGAGCACTTAAGTTAAAAGTTGTGCTAGGAGAAGTTACAGTCGATTTTCTTCTTAAAGTTACATCTGCTGCAAAATTTGCAGTTCCGCCGTTAAAAATTCCGATGATATCAATTAAAACTCCGTTTTTAAATAAACCTACAGCATCGTTTCCGTTAAAAGTTAATTCTGTTGCTGTTGTCGAAATATTGGCAGAACTAATAGGGAAACAGCTTGATGACATTGAACTGTTTACTACTACAAATTTACTTCCTGTTGCTAATGTACCGCTCAAAGCTAATCCTGTACTCCACGAACCAGCTCCGTTTGTTTGTTTTTTAATGGTGTAAGCAGACAAACTAACAGAACTTCCGGTATTGTTTGCAATTTCAAGGGCTTTGTTATTTCCAGAACCTTCAATGTATTCAGAGAAAAGCAGGTCTGTTACAGTTCCAGTTCCGCTGCTGTTGGTTGTAACCGAAATAGTATTGCTTGACGCAGAAGCATTTCCGGCTGCATCTTTTGCTTTTACATAAATAGAATAAGCTGTAGAAGCTGTTAAACCTGTAATGGTTGCTGTTGTACCCGAAACAGTTGTTTTGTAAGTACTGTTTGCATAAACATCATAACCTGTAACGGCTACATTATCTGTAGAAGCATTCCACGAAAGTGAAATTGAAACCGCTGTTTTTGAAGTTGAGGCTAAACTCGTTGGAGCAGTAGGAGCCTGTGTATCTGTAGAAGATGTTCCGCCCCAGATTTGGTTTACATATTCCGGATGATCAATAAACGGATTTCTGTTGTTTTGACGGGCATAAACAGCATTATTTCTGGCAATTTCTCTGGCACTTACAGGATCTTGTGCGTGCCACGCCAAAAGCATATTTAAGAAAGCGGTTGTAAAAACCTGATTGCTTGAACCATTAAACATAGCATAAGAATATCCGGCAACTGTGTTTTCGTAACGTGTTGCAAAATAAAAATACATTCGGGCAATATCGCCTTTAAAAGCATTGATGGGTTCAAAAACGGTTCCTGAATATCCGGATACGCTGCTTGAGCCTAGTTTACTTCCATTTTGAGAAGTGTAAGTTGCAGAGTTTACAGTTCCGTGCGGATAATTAGAACGCATTCCGTTTACTTTTCCGTCGGTTGGTGTAATAAAATGTGCATCGGCAACCATTGGTGACTGTTCGTTAAAAACCGACTGAGGAATTATATGTTCTCTATTGTAGCAATCGCCTTCGGCAGAATAATTGCCGCATCTTTGAGTTGTTCCGGTTGTATAATTGTAAGGGTCTGTTCCGGATGGATTTTCAGAATACATATCCAGAATAGTTCCGTCGTTTTCGTAAAAATTATCAACGTCAGATGTTAGATACGTTGTATATAATCCTGCATAACCATTATTGGTGTGGTCTTTAATAATATTATACAATTGTGTTTTTAAAGTATAACCTGTTCCGGTTGCAGTATTGTAATAACCAGAAGGAATTTGAGAAAAACCAACAATAGAAAACAGTAATAACAGCAAAAAGTAGTTTTTTTTCATAGTCAATAGTTTAAGATTTGGTTGTTTTAGATGTTTTTAAAAATCTGATTATTAGAATTTTAAAAATGTATTGTAGCAAATCTACTACTTTTATGAATACACCGCGTTAAGCAATGTTTAATTTTTGATATATTTTCTTACGATGTTTTTTATAAACATAAATCCCGCAGAGACACGATTTTTAAAAATCAGAGCCTTTGCGGGAAGTATAGTAAGGAGAAAATAACTTATCTAGTTGATAATTATTTTTTTGCTGCTTGTTTTTGAACCTTGCGTAATGCGTACAATATAAATTCCTTTTTGAATATTATTCACATTTATAGACGAATTAAGACTGTTCTTTTGTGAAAAAACTCTTTGTCCTAAAATTGATATTATTTCAATATTTGAAGCTTCATTTGCATCTTTCAATTGAATTGTAAAATGACCATTTGATGGATTTGGATAGATTGAAAATATTGCAGAGTCAAAATCTCCAGTTCCTAAATTGGCTAAAGTATGACTTCCTAATCCGCTGCAAGTGTCTTTAGGATATACATCCCATTCTGCAGCTTTATCAAAAATAGTGTTTGGTGAAGAAACCGTTGGTTTTCTTCTTAAAGTTTCGTCAATAGAAAAATTAGCAGTATTGCCTAAAGTACCAATTATATCAATCAAAACATCATTTTTAAATAATCCTACAGGATCATTTCCGTTAAACTGAAGCTCAGTTGCACCGCTTGATAAATTAGCACTTGCCGGAGCAAAACAAGCTGCAGCTGCCTGACTGTATGCAATTACATACGATGCACCATGAGCTAATGTTCCCGTTAATGCAAGTCCGGAAGTTGATGTCCACGGACCGGCGCCGTTAACCTGCTTTTTGATAGCATATTTAGTTAAATCGACTGTGTTTCCTGTGAAATTTGAAATTTCTAAGTATTTATTGTTTCCGGAACCTTCAACATATTCGGTGAAGAAAATTTCATTCGTAACAGTACCGCCGCCTCCAGATGGTGCTTCAGTTGTAGTTCCATTTACAGAGGTGCTTTGAGTAGAAGAATTGTTGGATGCGTCTTTTGCAATTACATAAAAAGAATAGGTTGTCGAAGGAGTTAATCCTGATATTGTTGCAGTAGTACTCGCTGTATTTTGTTTAAAAACATTGTTTACGTAAATCGCATAAGCTGCAATTCCTGAATTATCTGTGGAAGCCGACCAGCTTAAACTTATTGAGTTTGATGTGCTTTGTGTAACCGTTAAGTTTTGAGGCGTAGTTGGCGGTGTAGTATCGTCTGATTCAGTTGTCCAGATTTGATTTACATATTCCGGATGATCGATAAACGGATTTCTGTTGTTCTGACGTGCATAAATAGCATTGTTTCTCTCTATTTCTCTCGGACTTACCGGATCTTGTGTATGCCAGGCTAGAAGAATATTTAAGAAAGCTGCTGTAAAAACTTTGTTTGAAGTTCCGTTAAACATTGGATATGAATATCCGGCAATTGTATTTTCATATCGTGTTGCAAAATAGAAATACATTCGGGCAATGTCGCCCTTAAATTCATCGATTGGTTCAAAAACAGTTCCTGAATATCCCGCAGTAGCATTTGCACCTAATTTGCTTCCGTTTAAAGAGGTATAAGTTGGGTTGTTTACAACGCCATGAGGGTAATTCGAGCGCATTCCGTTAACCTTTCCATCAGTTGGGGTAATAAAATGAGCATCGGCCACCATTGGTGATTTTTCGTCAAATACAGATTGTGGAATGATGTGTTCTCTGTTGTAACAATCACCTTCTTTAACATAATTACCACATCTTTGAGTAGTGGCAATGCTGTAGCTGTAAGGATCTGTTCCTGTTGGATTTTCAGAATACATGTCTAAAACCGTACCGTCATTTTCATAAAAATGATCAAGGTCAGATGTGGCATACGTTACATAAAGTCCGCCATATCCATTATCGGTATGACCTTTAATAATATTGTACAATTGTGTTTTTAATGCATAGCCGGTTCCTGTTGCCGTGTCATAATATCCAGCTGGAATTTGTGAAAAAGCAGATGTAAAAACCAGTAAAAAAAGAAAAAAGTAGTTTTTTTTCATAAATAAGCAGGTTGAAATTGTGACTTGAAGTCTTAAAATAAATAGGTTTAATTTTTAGGACAAGATTACAGTTTTAAAGAAAAAAACATGTTAAGTGATGATTATATTTATGTTTTAAACATAAAATGCAGACTATGAAAACATAGTCTGTGCTGACAATTTCAAAAAACGTATTTAAACTTTTAATTTTATTTAGAAGGGAAGTCTTTACTCTGATATGCGCCCAAATCCGGAGGTGAAGTTCTTGTGATTCCTAAAATATCCAATGGAATTATATAAGCCTGATTTCCTTTCGCGAAAGCGGCAGAAGTTTTATCAATATTCAATTGGTTTTTAGAAACATTATAATATTTCGGATTTTCATTTAGAATAATATTGTTATAATGTTCTGTATCGGTTTTAAATTGATAATCAGCATTTGTAGTAGTGCCGAATCTTAGCAGACAGTTGTTAAGCTGATATACAAATGCAGTATTTGCACTTTTCTCTAAATTAAATTCGTTGGTGCTTGAACCATAAATAATACAATTATTAAACATTGCATTTGTAAGCGGATTGGTTTCTGGAACAGCTCCAGATAAACGATTACTTAAGTTAACGGCAAAATGGGAACTATTTGACCAATTGTTATTAAAAGTACAATGCGTAAAAGTATAATTACCGCCATAAACACAAGATAAACTGGCAATTCCGGCATAATTTATAACGATATTTTCGCCGTTAATCTGTGTGTTTTGAGCTAAAATTCCGTATTCGACACAATTGTAAATCTGTGTGTTTTTAATTTCAACGGTGTTAACAGGATTTTTAAAATCTAATCCAATAACGGCATTTTTTAAAGTTAAATGATTGATTGAATGATTTGTACTTCCGTTAGAAAAAATAACAGAATTCCATTGTCCGGGAATAGCAGAATAAAGAGATTCTAAACGATCGCCTTCAAAAATAACTTCGTTTTCGAGTTTTTCGGTTGTTGAAGTTTTTCCGTTTATTTCCAGAGAAGCTTTATCACCGACATATAAACCTGAATTAGCATGAAAATGAACTCGCGCTCCGGCTTCAAAAGTTACGGTTTTATTTTCCGGTACTCCGGCGTATCCATAAATCACATACGGTTTTTGATTGGTAAAAATCAATTCGTTTCCGTTTTCCGAATCATTTTCGTTAAGATAAAATCCGTCAACATCTTTTCCTTCAATCTGGATTTTTTCTTTTGTTCCGTCGGCATTTTGTTTTGGAAATAAAAAAACGGCGTCCTGAATTAAAGTTACCAAAGCAACTTCCTGAAGATTCGCACCGCTGTCAAACTGAATTTCATCAGTATATAAAAAATCAGTTGAATTGGCATCAGTGATGTCAGCTGTAGTTTCTATAAAAATGTATAAACTGTCTTTTGCTAAAAGCGTTACATCTTTAAAAATTTTCCCGTTGTTGCCGCTCATTCCGTCAACCGTCATTCGGTATTTAGAACTTAGACCTTTTTTAAGCTGTATAATTGGAATCGAAATATCGTCTTTACTTCGGTTATAGACTTTTAATTGATAGGTGCTTGAACCAATATTTTTAAAAACGGTATCTAAATAAACGGTATCTCTCGAAAACTTTAAATCTCCGGAACTGGCTACAGTATCAAAATCAGTTCTGCAAGAACTGAAAACTAAAATTAAACCCAGAACCAAGATTGTAAAGTATTGACGCATTTGAATTTGTTTGTTTTTTGTTACAGATTAATAGGATTGAAATGATTTTTTTTCGCCGCGAACTCTACAAATTATATTGAAATAAAATTCGCGAAAATCCCTTTAATTAACGGTTGTATTTTTAAAATCCTTTAAATCTGTGTAATCTGTGGCAAAAAAATCAGCCAAAGATTGATTTTGATTGTTTTTGTAAAAATAGCAAAAAACTGACAAGTTTATAAATGATTTTTAATTTTAGAATCTGATTTTTCGATTTGTGTCTTATCTTTCTTTAATTTTACGATTTTAAAGTTTATTTTAATGAATTATACAAAAGAGCAGATTTTAGCGCGCTGTAATGAGTTTTCTAAAAACACATTAATGGAAACGCTGAAAATTGAATATATCGACGCAGGCGAAGATTTTTTAACTGCAAAAATGCCTGTAAATCCAAGTGTTCACCAACCAATGGGATTATTGCACGGAGGAGCTTCTGTTGCTTTGGCAGAAAGTGTAGGCAGTGCGGCTTCTTTCTTTTTTATCAATCCAAAAGAACAGGAAGTAAGAGGAATCGAAATCTCGGCAAATCATTTAAAAAGTATTCGCGAAGGTTATGTTTTTGGTACAGCCAGAATTATCCATAAAGGAAGAAGCCTTCATCTTTGGGAAATCAAAATTACAGATGAAGAAGGAAATCTGGTTTCGCTTTGTAAACTGACGAATATGGTTTTAGACAGAAAGAAAAGTGAATAAATTATGAATCCATTTTTCTTAAAATTTAAAAATCATAAAGAACAAAATTTACCTTTTGTACTTTATTCAAAACCCAATTCTGGAAATCTTATTGGTTTTTTACAGCAAAATGATACTTTACATCAAGTTGCAGATTATACAGAGAAAGGATTTGTTTTTGCTTCTTTTGATGAAAAACAGCTTGTTTTAATTCCGGAGAACGAATCAGAAATTATTACTTCACAAAAAGAAATCACTGCATTTGAATCTTTTGAAACAGATGATTTAAATTCAGATGATGCAGCTAAAACGCAATACGAAAGTTTAGTTGCAAAAGGCGTTGAGGCTATTAAAAATGAAGAGTTAAAAAAAGTAGTTTTATCAAGAAGCGAAAAAGTCAATTTAGCTGAATTTGATTTTATTGAAACCTTTCAGCATTTGATTCAAATTTATCCTGCTACTTTTTGTTATTGTTTTTTTCATCCAAAAGTTGGATTTTGGATGGGAGCAACGCCCGAAAAACTTTTAAAAGCAAACGGAAATGTTTTTGAAACCATGGCTTTGGCCGGAACACAAAAAGATAATTCTGAAACTGAAATAGTCTGGCAGCAAAAAGAAAAAGACGAACAACAGTTTGTAACTGATTTTATTGTAAAAAGACTGAGAGAATTTACGGCTTCGGTTGTAGTTTCTGAACCGTACAGTTTAAAAGCTGGTTCTATCTGGCATATTAAAACGGATATTTCGGGAGTTTTAAAGGAGAATTCAACTTTAGAAGAAGTTATTGATACGCTTCATCCAACTCCTGCTGTGTGCGGACTTCCAAAGAAAAAAGCAAAAGCATTTATTATCGAAAACGAGAATTACGATAGAACTTTTTATACCGGATTTCTGGGTGAATTAAACAGCAGTTTTACTGGAAATACAGTTAGTTCTGATTTATTCGTAAATTTACGAAGCATGCAGATTCTGGATAAAACCGCCATACTATACATGGGATGCGGTATTACAAAAGAAAGTATTCCTGAAAAAGAATGGGAGGAAAGCGTCAATAAATCGATGACGATGAAAAGAGTCTTGAGAGTTATGAGTTAGAAGTTATGAATTATGAGTTTACAGTCGCAGTCGCAGTTTGCAGATACTGGGACTGAAAACTGAGACAGCGACTCAACCTGAAAACTGAAACAAAACAAACAAAAAACAAAAATGAAATTAGACATATTAGCCTTTGGCGCACATCCGGATGATGTAGAATTAGGTTGCGCCGGAACAATTTTAAAAGAAGTTTCCCTTGGAAAAAAAGTAGGTATTGTAGATTTAACCCGCGGCGAACTAGGAACGCGAGGTACAGCAGAAATCAGAGACGAGGAAGCAAAAGATGCAGCAAAGATTCTGGGAGTTCTTGTGCGCGAAAATCTGGCAATGCGTGATGGGTTTTTCGCTAATGATGAAAAACATCAATTAGAGGTCATAAAAATGATTCGAAAATACAAACCTGAAATTGTATTATGCAACGCAATTGATGACCGTCATATTGATCATGGTAAAGGAAGCAGATTAGTTTCTGATGCTTGTTTCCTGTCTGGTTTAATGAAAATCGAAACTTCAATCGACGGAGAGAACCAGGAAGCCTGGAGACCAAAAGTTGTATACCACTATATTCAGTGGAAAAATATTACTCCAGACTTTGTAGTTGATATTACTGGTTTTGAAGAAAAGAAAATTGAAGCGATTATGGCATATAAAACCCAATTTTACGATCCAAATTCAAAAGAGCCTTCAACGCCAATTACAAGTAAAAACTTTTTTGAAAGCTTAAATTATCGTGCGCAGGACTTAGGAAGACTGGTTGGGAAAGATTTTGCAGAAGGTTTTACAGTTGAAAGGTGTTTGGCAGTCAATAGCTTAGAAAATTTATTGTAATTTTTTCATTTTTTTCTTTGTAGAACTCAACCTTTGTTATATATTTGCACTCGCTAAGCAAAAAAATGGTGGTTGTAGCTCAGCTGGTTAGAGTAGCGGTTTGTGGTGCCGCGGGTCGCCGGTTCGAACCCGGTCAGCCACCCAGATTTAAAGCCTTGAAGAAATTCAAGGCTTTTTTTGTGCGTTTAATTTTTTTGAACCATTGTCTGGTCGTTAAGAGGGAATAAAAAAAGCATGACGGTTAAATCATGCTTTTCGCGGTTATTATAATTTGGTTTATGTATTATCAGATTTCCTCAAAAGTAGTTCCCTGTTTAATATCTCCAGTCTTGAAGCCTTTTTTAAACCAGTACATTCTTTGTTCAGATGTTCCGTGAGTAAAAGAGTCCGGAACAATTTGTCCCTGCATTTTACTTTGTATAGCATCATCACCAACAGCATTTGCTGCACTTAATGCTTCTTCGATATCACCTTCATCTAAATTTTTCTCATTATAATGTGCCCAGACTCCGGCATAAAAATCGGCTTGTAATTCTAAAGCAACCGAAAGTTTATTCGCTGCAGCCTGACTTTTTCCTTCCTGATCTTTGTGCATTTTGGCAGATGTTCCTAAAAGTGTCTGTACATGATGACCAATTTCGTGTGCGATTACATAGGCAATTGCAAAATCGCCTCCTTTTGCACCAAATTTTGTTTTAAGTTCTTCAAAGAAACCCAAGTCCATGTATACTTTTTGATCTGCGGGACAATAAAATGGTCCGGATGCTGATGAAGCACCACCGCAGGAAGTTTGAACAGAGCCTCTAAAAAGCACCAATTTTGGGTTTTTATAGGTCATTCCATGTTCTGCAAATATTTTTCCCCAAATGTCTTCATTATCGGCCAGAACAACTTTTACAAATTGTCCCATTTCTTCATCTTCTTTGCTCAATGGAGCAGCAGCTTCAGTTTGTGTTTGTCCGCCTTGCATCTGCTCCAAAATTGGTGCTATCTGCTGGCCGGTTTCGCCGCCAAAAACATTTAGTAATAAAATGATAATTCCAATAATACCACCTCCAACGGCAACTTTTCCGCCAGAAATCGATCTTCGGTCTTCTACATTATCACTTTGTCTTCTGCCTTGCCATTTCATAGTATATTCTTTTTAAGCTTTTTATGTTTTTTGTTGTACGAATTTATGTAATTTTTAGGAAAAACTTATAATTAAACGAGAATTTAGTTTGAATTATTTCAGCCATTTTTCCAAAGTTTCCTCTACAGTACCTTTCATGATAGGTTTTGAAATGTAATCGTCCATTCCGGCAGATATGCATTTGTTTCGTTCTTCTTTTTCGGCACCTGCTGTTACTGCGATTATGGGGATATTTTTGCCGCTTATGGTATTTCTAATAGCCTTTGTGGTTTCGTAACCGTTCATAATTGGCATTTGTATATCCATAAAAACTAGATTTGGATTAATGCTTTCAAATTGTTTTACAGCCTCGTAACCGTTTTCACATTCAAATATAAAAGCATTTTGATATAGATTTTTTACAATTGTTTTTAAAAGCAGCATATTAACCTTATTGTCTTCTACAATTAAAAAGCGTATGCTTTTACTGCTGGCTTCGTTTTTATCTAAATCAGATGCTGAGCTGATGCCTTTAAGTTCGCTGTTGTATTTTTCGTTAATGCTTTGATTGCTGGTTTTTAAGTTTAAATCGAAGAAAAAGTTACTTCCTTCGCCAATTGTGCTTTCCAGCTGTAATCGGCTTTCCATTAATGCTAAAAGCTGGTTGGATATAGTTAAACCTAAACCGGTTCCTCCAAATTTTCTTGTTGTAGAGCTGTCTGCCTGCGAAAAAGCTTTAAAAATTTTCTTTTGGTTTTTTTCCATGATACCAATTCCGGTATCAATTACAGAAAAACGAATGGTGCAAAAGTTGTTTTTTGTTTTTGATAAAACCGAAACATTCAGTTTTATAGAACCTTCGTTGGTAAATTTTACTGCGTTTGAAAGCAGGTTTATCAAAATTTGTTTAATCCTTACAATATCTGTCCAAATGTATTTTGGAACATCATGATCTACATTGAGTTCCAATTGCAGATTTTTTTGATTGGATTCAAAAACAATTAAATCGAATACCTGACCGAGTACTTTTTTAATATCATATAAATCTATAAAAAGCTCCAGTTTTCCAGCTTCGATTTTAGAGAAATCCAAAATATCATTGATAATTTCAAGCAGCGAATGTGCCGATTGATTAATTGTCGTCATGTATTTTTCCTGAATTTCTTCAAGTTCAGTTTTCATCAATAAATGCGTAAAACCTATAATACCATTGAGCGGTGTTCTAATTTCATGCGACATATTAGCTAGAAAATCAGATTTAGATTTGTTTGCGGCTTCTGCTAATTGTTTGGCTTTAATAGCATCTTCGGTTTCTTTTTTATTGGTAATATCAAAATAAATCCCGCCCACAAACTCAATTTCGTCGCCTTTTTTAATTACGTCTCCAAATTCTTCAACCCAGATATATTCACCGGTTTTTCGTTTAATTCGGTAAATATTATGCAGAGGCATTCCGTTTTGAAGATTATCAATTTGATTATTAATAACTTCATCGCGGTCATCATGATGTATTAATGATAAAAATGATAGATTATTTTCTATAAATTCTACTTTAGAATAGCCTGTAAGATTTTGGATTTCATCATTTAAAAAGATTTTGGTAGAAAAAGCATCAAATTTTGACAAATAGACTGTTCCCGGAATATTGTTGGCGATTAACTTGAATTTTTCTTCGCTTTCAATAATTTTAGATTCGTTTCTGTTTCTTTCTAATGCAGATGAAATATTATTGGCTAAAACCTGAAAAATGTAAATTTCTTCTTCCAGCCATTTTCTTTCTTCAGAACAATCATCAAAACCAATAAATCCGGTAAATATATCGTTTATATAAAGCGGAAGTATTAAAATAGATTTGATCTCATTGTTGATTAATAATTGTTTAAAAAACGAATCTTCGAGTTTTCGGGTAAAAGTGTTTACAATTCGTTTGTTTTTTGCCGCTTCAAAGATCTCTTTTAAATTGTCTTCGGTCATATGGCGCAAAGGCGTTATCTGATGCGTTATGCCTTGTCTGGACCATTTGTATTTTTGAGTTACGGTATTGGTAGAAAAATCTCTTTCATAATAAAACATATGATCTGCTTTTGAAGCTTTTCCAATTATATCATACGTTTCCTGAAACATCTGTTGTGTCGATTTGCTTAGTAAAAACTTTTCTGTACAAAGAGAAAGTGCGGAGAGGAGCTGACTTTTAAATTCTAATCGTCGTTCTGTTTCTAAACGCATCTGCATCGAAATGGCGAGTGAAATCACATCAGAAATCGTTCTGGCATAATTAATATCTTCGTTATCCCAATCTCTTTGTTCTTCTGTGCTTTCAAAACAAACCACGCCTGCTAATTGTCCGCTTAAGAAAACCGGAACATCCAGCATCGATTTGATGTGATTTTTTGTAAAGTAAAGCTTTTGAAATTCAGAAGTTTCTAATTTGTTAAAAACATCAGGCGCATTTATTATCGCTTTGTTTTTTAAGGTTTCAAAATAGATAGGATATGATTCTTCGTCTAAGATGTTTTTATCTGTTACGTTTTGGTTGTCAATGCTGTATAAGTTTTTACAGCTGATTAAATCTTTATTGTATTTCCAAAAACTAACTCTGTTGGATTTACTTACTGTCGAAGCTTCTTTTATGATATAATCGATAACGGTGTTTAAATTATCGTAAGTGCTAAAATCTGTGGTCGATAATTTTTTGGTAGAATTGTTATAAGCTTCAATTTTTTCAAGACGTCTTTTTTTCTCGTTTTCGGCATTTTTTATTTCGGTAATATCCCTTGCAATACCTGCAAAACCAATTGTTTGTCCTAAATCATTTTTGCGGATGATGATTTTTTGCGAAATCCAGAGTTCGAGCCCGTTTTTCTTTACAATAGGAAGTTCAATAATAGGAAATTTATAACCGTTGTTTTCAAAGTTTTCATAAAAATCGACCGCACTCATCGAATAATTTTCATGAATAAAATTGGAGTAATGTTTTCCAACTATTTCATTTTCTGAATAACCTAAAACAGAATAAGCAAATTCATTTATAAAGGTAAAATGTCCATCGGCGTCCACTTCAAAAATAATGTCTGTTGCCGTTTGAATTAAGTTTTTGTATTGGTCCTGAACAAGAATTTGTTCTGTAACATCCTGGCCTATACTAATAATGAGATCATCAGAAAACTTTTTGTCTTTCCATTGAATGTATTTATACTCTCCGTTTTTGCTTTTTAATTTTCGGGTATAAGTCTTGTTTTCATGATGATGAATGGGGTGGATATTCACATTGTATTTATCTCCTTTTGTAAGCTTCCAGAAATTTAACCCCATGACTTCTTCCGGATAATATCCCAGGATTGGTTTTACGGTTTCACTGCAAAATAAAATTTCTCCCTTTTGATCTGTGGCAATTGTTAATGAATTTCCTTTGTGTACAATTTCATTTGCAAATCTAAAATTGTCCCTATTGTTTAATAATACAGCATATTTGACTTGGTTGATGATGAAAATTAATATGCAGAAATTAATTAATAAGATAGATGATTTTATTGGAATTAGATGAAATGTCACCGTTAAAATCAGGAATGTAAATACGAGTGCTACGAAAAACCAATAAACTTTTATAGGCTTTAAGATGTTATAAGAAAAGAAAAAGGAGATTAAAAAAACTATTATAGGAACTACATCATTGGAGAGAAAAACAATATTGTAACCTACATAACTAATGTAAATAAAAAAGCAAATAATAAAAATGCGCTGAATTCTGTCGCGGAGCCATTTTATTTTATCAGTTATGAGATAACATAAAAGTACCGAAATACCAATTGAAACATTTATCGTTAACAGACTCTTTGGCCTGATTTTAAATATTTCGTTTATAATTTCGATTACAATAACAGCAATTCCAAAAAATAAAATATAAAGCTGGTATTCTCTGGCAACCGTTTCGGCTTCTTTCTTTTTCTCAATGAAATTACCAATTTTTGCCTTTATCCGAAAGAATTGGTAAACTAATAAAGATAAAAATCCCAGTAATGAGAAACCCAGAACGATGAGTTTAGGATTGTTGTAAAAAATAATATCTGAGCGGAAAACGTACCAGTTTGTCATAATTGATTTTAAGGTATTGCCAAAACCGGCAATACCTGAAACCAAGAAATTGAAAAAACTATAGTTTTCTACCATAGATTTTGGGGATGTTTTTGGTTTAGTAAATTATATTTTAAAAACTCTGAATAAGAGTTGGTTAAGCTCTTGCTTTGTTTCAGAATTTTTTGGTTTTATTCTAAATCCGATCTTCCAATCGAGTCAATAGAATCCTGCTGTTCTTCTTCATTAAAAATTGAAAAGTAAGCAGAATAGGTTACTGACGAATTAAAAACTACCGTAAAGATTACTCCAATACAGCAGCCCACAAGTCCTACTAATGATCCAAGAAATCCAACTATAAAAAGAAGGAAAATGGTAACTGGATTTTTACTTACCAAAACTAAACTTGATTTTATAGCATCGACAGCATTTAAATTTCCAAAAATGATCAGCGGAATTGTAAAGTATGTGAAAAAATTAATAAATAATGAAACTCCAGTTCCTAAATAGCCTATGCCTAAACTTTCTGTAAAATAAGAAATTCCGTTAGTAACAATTCCAATAATGAAAGCAACCGAAAACAATTGAAGAAAATATGGCGAACTGTAATAAGTAAATATTGTTGAAACATTAAAAGTTTCATCTTTATCTGCACAATCAGCCATTTTTAAAAAACCGGCACCCAGCGGCGCAAATAAGGCGGTGACTGCAGCAATTGAAGCAGCAGTAATAATTTGCTGTACATAACTTAGATTTTCAATTTTAAAATTTTCTATAAAATTTTCAGACAAACTCTGCACGCCGTAAAAAGCTACAGCTAACCCCATAATTACAGCACCAGCCACTACCGAAAACACAAGAATTATAAGTCCGGAGTATAAGGCAATTTTTTTGTAATTCTCAACAGCGTAATTAAATACAGTAGAAAAGTCTATTGAATAGCCATCTTTTTTGATGTCTTCAATCTGGTCAAGTGTAGATTTCATTTTAAAGGTAAAGTTGTTTTATATTTTCCGTTTTATGATAATAATTGCTTGACGTAAATATAATATTTTTAATCAATTCCGTATAAAAATCTACAAAACATTACGAAATTGTTTTCGAATTTTAAATCCAGTCTAAAATTCGTTTAATTGAGGTTAATTTATCTTTGTAAGGTGCATATCTCATTGGTAAATCGAGCCAGTTGCCTTTTTTTACAATTGCTTTATGATGCGAAAAAGTATCAAAGCTCATTTGCCCGTGATAAGCTCCAATTCCGCTGTGGCCTACACCGCCAAAAGGCAGTCTTTTATTAGAAAAATGAACAACTGTGTCGTTTATGCATCCGCCTCCAAAAGCGTAATTTGAGATTAATTTTTTTGTAAACGATTTATTTTCACTAAAAATATAAAATGCGAGAGGTTTTTCGTACTTGCTGATTACGTTATGAATTTCTGCTTCGGTTTCGTAGGTCAGAATTGGTAAAATTGGACCAAAAATTTCCTCTTTCATAACCGGACTGTCTAAACTTGGTTCTTCGATTAAGGTAGGTGAAATATAAAGTTTGTCGTGATTGGTTTCTCCGCCAAAAATTACTTTTTTGCGCTCAATCATCTGATCCAGACGAACCCAGTTTTTTGTGTTTATGATTCGGGCAAAATCTGGCGATTTGTCTATTTTTTTGCCATAAGCATTTACAATTTCTTCCATTAGAAAAGAAATGAAATTGACTTTCATATTCTTCTGAATCAAAATATAATCAGGAGCAATGCAGGTCTGGCCTGCATTTATGAATTTTCCCCAAACGATTCGTTTTGCCGCTAATTTTAAATTGGCTGTTTCATCAATAACACACGGATTTTTTCCGCCTAATTCTAAGGTAACCGGAGTCAGGTTTTCAGCAGCGGCTTTAGCTATAATTTTTCCAACTGAAACACTTCCGGTAAAGAAAATATAATCCCAGCGTTCTGCCAGTAATTTATTTGAAACTTCAATACCGCCTTCAAAAACTTCCACATGACTGATGTGAAATGTCTTTTCGATTAATTTGGCAATAATAGAAGAGGTGTGAGGTGTAAGTTCTGAAGGTTTTAAAACTACTCGGTTTCCTGCAGCAACGGCTGCAATAAGCGGACACAAAGCAAGCTGAAAAGGATAATTCCAGGGAGCAATTACTAAAACATTTCCGTAAGGTTCTTTATAAATATAATCTGAAGAAGGAAAATTTAAAATAGAAGGGAGGACACGTTTTGGTTTTGCCCAGGAATTGATGTTTTTAATGGTATCTTTTAATTCCGAAATAACATAATTCGTTTCGGTTAGAACAGCTTCAAATTCAGGTTTTTTAAAATCATCATATAAAGCTTTTACAATTAGATCTTCATTTTTCTGAATGTTATATAATAACTTTTTCAGCGTTTCTTTTCGGTAACCAATGTCGTTTTTGAAGTCCATTTTGTGATCGGCTTGTTTTTTAGGATATGCAAGTTAATCGATAAAAATTAAAAAATTAACAATTTAATCATAAAAATCATACCGCATTCCAAATAGTTTCGTCTGGAACCGGGGCAATAATTGTGATATTTTCTTTTGAAACCGGATGAACAAAAACTAGTTTTCTCGCGTGAAGGTGAATGCCTCCGTCTGGATTGCTTCGGTCTGCACCATACTTTAAATCGCCTTTTATTGGTGAACCAATTGCCGATAATTGTGCTCTAATTTGATGATGACGTCCTGTATGAAGATTGATTTCAAGAGCCGTATAATTTTGAAGTTCTTTGATGATTTTATAATCCAGACTTGCCAGTTTGCTGTCTGGAACTTCTTTTAAATGCGCTTTTGAAGTATTGTTTTTTTCGTTTCTTTTTAAATAATGAACCAGTTTGGCAGCAGCTTCTACAGGTTTATTTTTTACAACAGCCCAATATGTTTTTTTAGTTTCACGATTGCTGAACAATTCATTCATTCTTGATAATGCTTTGCTCGTTCTCGCAAAAACCACAATTCCGGTTGTAGGACGATCTAAACGATGAATTACACCCAGAAAAACATCGCCGGGTTTATTGTATTTGTCTTTTATGTATTCCTTTACAATATCAGATAAAGGTTTATCACCCGTTTTATCACCTTGTACAATATCGCCAACACGCTTATTAACCACAATAATGTGATTGTCTTCGTGAAGTATTTGCAGGTTATTTTTATCTGAAAGGATTTTCATAATTAGACTGGCTTTGATTTTTAGATTTCTGATTGTAGGTTGAAAAAAGTTTGGCTAAAGCCTTTCGTGAACTTAAAAATATACCCCCAGCTAAAGCTGAGGGCTGTTAAGTTTTTTCAATTTAAAAAAGCCTTTGAACCTTTGTCACTTTGGATCTTTGTTTCTAAAAAATCTCAGAACCTTAGTAACTTAGAACCTTAGCATCTTTAAAAATTAATATTGCTCACTAGCATTAGGGAAATCGCTTGATTTTACATCAGCAGCATATTGACCAATTGCTTTAGTCATTTCTTCGTATAAGTTTAAGTAGCGGCGTAAGAAACGCGGACTGAATTCATTATTCATTCCTAACATATCGTGAATAACTAAAACTTGTCCGTCTACAGCACCGCCGGCACCAATTCCGATAACTGGGATTGAAATACTTTCGGCTACTTTTTTAGCTAAATCAGCTGGGATTTTTTCTAGAACAACTCCAAAACATCCTACTTTTTCAAGCATTTGAGCATCTTCAATAAGTTTTTCAGCTTCTTGTTCTTCTTTTGCACGAACGCTGTAAGTTCCAAATTTATAGATAGACTGAGGCGTTAAACCTAAGTGGCCCATAACCGGAATTCCTGCGTTTAATATTTTTTTGATTGATTCTTTAATTTCTTTTCCGCCTTCTAATTTTACAGCGTGAGCGCCGCTTTCTTTCATGATTCTGATAGCAGAACGCAAAGCCTCTTTAGGATCTGACTGGTAGCTTCCAAAAGGAAGATCAACCACAACCAAACCTCTTTCTACAGCGCGGACTACAGAAGAAGCGTGATAAATCATTTGATCTAAGGTAATTGGAAGAGTCGTTTCGTGACCCGCCATAACATTTGAAGCAGAATCTCCCACCAAAATTACATCGACTCCTGCGGTATCAACAATTTTAGCCATTGTGTAATCATACGCCGTAAGCATAGAGATTTTTTCTCCATTGCTTTTCATTTCAATTAATGACTTTGTTGTGATTCTTTTATAATCTTTTTTTGCTGTTGACATTTTAATTTTTTTTGATAATGTAAAAGTATTGAATAATTGTAAAAGGGGAATCAGCAATAAAAGAATATTTCGACAGAAAATAGTTTTCCGTCTTTAAAAACTAATCTAAACTGACTGTCTTCCATTATGATAGAATAATTATGCGGAGATTTAAGCGAAGCTTCGATATAGGTCCCATATTTTTCAATGAAAGCTTTTTCGGACACCGAATTATCTAAAATTGTGTTTGGGTTTATAATGAATTTATTGTTTTCGTTGATGTAAACTTTTACGATTTCGGCTTGGTTTTTCTTTTCGTCAACAGAAACTTCTAAATCTGGATAGTAGTAAAATAAATCACTTAAATAAATACCGCATTCATCGCCAACATTAGCTTTTTTTGCTGGTTTACCGAATGTTTTTACCAATTCAGTCTGTGATAAATACAAAGATTTTGTTTTAGTTCCTTTTAAGCTGAATTCTGCATTTTTTGTAAAAGTAATAATTTGTTCAGGTAATTTATGTTTTGCTAAACCTTTGGCAAGAGCCATATTCATTTCGGTTTCAGCGATTAATTTTGGATCGTTAATTTGTTTAACTACTTCGTAGTATCTTTGGTATGCAGGTTCCAGTTTAGAATATTCGCTGTTCCATGCCAGTTCTACAATTCTTTCGCTTAGAGTTTTTCGCTCTGAAACCGCATTTACATCAAGTTTATCAAAATCTTTAATAAGCGTTTCGAAATTGGGTCTTAGACCAATAAATTTTCTTAACGTATATCTCGCATATTCTTCGTCAAAATTACCGTTTATGTTTACCCAGTCATCTTCATTTACAGGAACATAATCTACAGCAACGGGATCTCCGGCAAATAAAATTTCTTTAATTTTTGAGTTTTTATCCGGCAGTGCTCTGGCTTTTAGTCCAGCGACAAGAACAAACAAATGATTACCGCCATAATAAGCATCACCGCCTTCTAAAATAGGATTTTCAGCATCTTTTATTTTTACATCTTTTGCATTTAATCTGGTCGCAGCAAATTTTTCCTGAATATATCCTTCATTAAAATTATCTGCCTGAACTTTATACCATCCGTTTTGACTTTCAGATAACAATCGGACTTCTGCTCCGTATCTAAAATACCCTAGAAAAGCAGAAGAAGTATTGGGTGAAGTATAAAGTCTTGTATCTGAATTTAGAAAATAACGTTCCTGAGAATGCAATAAAATGGTGCAGAATAATGCAAGTAAGAAGTAGATTTTTTTCATGAAGTGTTTGTTTTTTTTGCCGCGAATTTCACGAATTTACACAAATTGTTTTTTACGAAACAGGAGATAAATTAGTGTAAATTAGTGAAATTCGTGGCAGCTTTATTTTTAGCAATCTGCCATGTTTACTGCCACGGCAAGACCTCCTTCAGAAGTTTCTTTGTATTTAGAATTCATATCTTTTGCGGTTTCCCACATTGTATTGATTACTTTGTCTAAAGGCACTTTTGCGTTTTTAGAATCAGTTTCAAGCGCCAGTTCAGCTGCATTTATGGCTTTTATGGCACCCATAGTATTTCTTTCGATGCACGGAATTTGAACTAAACCGCCAATAGGATCACAGGTTAAACCTAAATGATGCTCCATTGCAATTTCGGCAGCCATTAAAACCTGAGCAGGAGTACCGCCCATTAATTCGCAGAGTGCCGCCGCAGCCATAGATGACGAAACACCAATTTCGGCCTGACAACCGCCCATTGCTGCAGAGATTGTTGATCCTTTTTTAAAGATACTGCCAATTTCTCCGGCAACCATCAAAAATTGTTTGATTTCTTTTTCTCCGGCATCATGGTTTTCAATTACCATATAATACATTAAAACCGCCGGAATAACGCCTGCGCTTCCGTTAGTCGGCGCTGTAACAACTCGTCCTAAAGAAGCATTTACTTCATTTACGGCAAGAGCAAAACAGCTTACCCATTTTAAAATCTGACGGAATTTAACTTCGGTTTTTCTAATTTCTTCCAGCCACGATTGAGGATCGTTGTAATTTGATAAACCAATTAAATTTTGGTGCATATCAAAAGCTCGTCTGCGAACGTGCAGTCCGCCCGGAAGAATACCTTCTGAGTGACAGCCAATATACATACATTCGAGCATCGTATTCCAGATACGCATTAATTCTGAATGGATTTCTTCTTCAGAACGCATTGATTTTTCGTTTTCATACACAATTTCAGAAATCGATTTGTTTTCAGAAACTGTATAATTTAAAAGTTCAACCGCATTTTGAATAGGAAACGGAAATGCACATTTTATAACTTCTTTTATTTTGGCATTTTCGCGTTCTTCTTTCACTACAAAACCACCGCCTATAGAGTAAAATGTTGATTCGTATTCTGAATCATCATTTTTATAAGCCGTAAATTTTAATCCGTTGGCATGGAAAGGAAGAAAATCTTTATTGAAAACAATATCCTGCAGAAAATAAAACGGGATTTTAAATTCATTTGCAAGATTGATTTCGTTTGTGTCTTCGATTGTTTTGATAATTCCGGCAATATTCTCAACCGGAATATATTCTGGATCCTGACCACTTAAACCAAGCATAACCGATAAATCTGTAGCATGACCTTTTCCGGTTAAGGAAAGTGATCCGTATAAATCGACTTTTACTCGTTTAATCTGGTCTAAAATCGACTCGCTTTTTAACTCTTCGAGAAAGCGTTCGGCAGCTCTCCACGGACCCAAAGTATGTGAGCTTGAAGGGCCAACGCCAATTTTAAGCATATCAAAAACAGAGATACATTCTTCCATTGTTCAATTTTTGTTAAGACAAAGATAATTGAATAATGCAATGATAGTTTAGTTTTGATTGTTAATCTTGCATATTTGTTAAAAAAAATATTAAATTTTAATAATTCGGCAACTAAATAAATTTAATTGTTTAATATGCGGTTTTCGTTTAAAGTTTGTGTTTTTTCGGTATTTTTGTAAGGATTCAAATGGGTAAATCTGTAATTTCTTTTGATTCTTCAGACTTATCTGTTTGTGTTAACTTCAAGGATTTCGTTTTAATGCTGTAAATGTCTTTTTACGAAAAATTTAGAATACCACAAGAAGATAAAATTACATTATGATAGAATTTTTCAAGCATTTTTTACACGAATTCGAACTCCCTCTCAACAACCCGGTATTGATTTTTTCGTTAATACTTTTCATTATTCTGCTGTCGCCCATTTTACTTAAAAAAATAAATATTCCCGGAATCATTGGTTTAATTATTTCTGGTGTTATCATAGGTCCTCACGGATTAAACATACTGGCAAAAAATTCTGCTGTAGATTTATTCTCGACAATTGGGCTTTTGTACATTATGTTTATTGCAGGTCTTGAATTGGATATGAATGAATTTAAAGCCAATAGAAACAAGAGTTTATTATTTGGTTTTTTTACTTTCATTTTACCGCTTTCTATAGGTTTTCCCGTTTGTTTTTACTTACTGAAATACGATTTTAATGCCAGTTTTTTAACAGCAAGTATGTTTGCAACGCATACTTTGGTTGCGTACCCTATTGTTAGTAAACTAGGAATTGCAAAAAATCAGGCTGTAGCTATTACGGTTGGAGGAACAATTTTAACTGATACTGCTGTTTTAATTATTCTGGCCGTAATTATGGGAAGCGCACAGGGAAGTTTAAATCAGGCATTTTGGATTAAGTTAGGTGTTTCTCTGGCAATTTTCTCAGCCATTATGTTTTTGGTTATTCCAAGAATTGCCAAATGGTTTTTTAAGAAACTGGAAAGTGAAAAACACGCCCATTATATTTTTGTTCTCTCAGTCGTTTTCTTTGCGGCATTTTTAGCCGAAGTAGCAGGAGTAGAACCTATTATTGGAGCATTCGTTGCTGGTTTGGCATTAAATCCTTTAATTCCGCATTCATCAGCTTTGATGAATAGAATTGAGTTTATTGGAAACGCTTTGTTTATTCCGTTTTTCCTGATTTCGGTTGGAATGCTGGTTGATATCAGTGTAATTTTAAGCGGGCCTACAGCTTTAATCGTTGCCGGAACATTGAGTGTTGTGGCTATTTTTGGAAAATGGATTGCAGCATTTTTTACACAGGTCGTTTTTAAATATACTAAAACCGAAAGACAGCTTATTTTTGGGTTGAGCAGTGCGCACGCGGCCGCAACTCTGGCTGTAATTTTAGTAGGCTTTAAAGCTAAAATTCTAGATGAAAATATATTAAACGGAACCATTATTTTAATTCTGATAACGTGTATTGTAGCTTCTTTTGCAACGGAAAAGGCGGCAAAAAAAATCGCAATCTGTGAAGAAGAAGTTTCTCATGAAGATGCCGATAAAAATCAAATTTTAGATGAACATATTTTAATTCCGCTGGCAAAAACTTCGGCGACAGCCAGTTTATTAGATTTTGCACTTTTAATTAAAGATAAAAAATCATCAAATCCAGTTACACTTTTAACCATTGTGCCCAATAACGATCAGGCGGAAAAGAACATTTTAAAATATAAAAAAGCAGTTGATAAATTCGTAATTCAGGCTTCTGCTTCTGAAGTAAAAATAAATACAATTGCCAGAATCGATCATAATCCTGCAAGTGGAATTGCTAGGACTTCCAAAGAAATTATGTCAGATATTGTAATTGTGGGCTGGCCTAGAAAAACCGGTTTTATCGATAAAATCTTTGGAGAAAATGTAGATTCTATCATTAATAATGTAGATAAAAGTTTATTTATCTGCAGGTTCCAGAGAACTTTTATAGAAGAAAAAAGGCTGGTATTTATATGTCCGCCATTTTCAGAAAGAGGAGTTGGTTTTCAGGTATTATTACAGAAAATTTCACGATTATCTCAGGAATTAAGTATTCCTATTGTAATTTATGCCGAATACAAAACGCATCAAACAATTCAGCAAATTGCAAATAATCTTCGACTGAATACTAAACTAGGATTTAAGAGCGTTATAGAGTGGGATGATTTTGAATCTATTTCAGATGAAATCCGCCAAACAGATTTAATCGTTTTTAATTTATCCCGAAAAGGGTCAGTTTCCTATCATTCAATCTTTGACAGGCTGCCTCAGAAATTTGAAAAATTCTTCAACGATAATAATATTATACTAGTTTATCCTCACGACGATCGAAAAGAAAGTGCCATGGATGCTTATGAAGATTTTACGGCTACGCCGTTAACTAAAAGTCTGGAAGCAATTGAGCAGATTGGTCGTGGTTTAGGAAGCATCTTAAAAAAAAGCTAGTATAAATAATTATCAGCATTAATAAATGAGACTAAAGTTTCCGTTAATAGTATTAACATTTTTAAGCTTCGCAGCGAATGCACAAAACAAAATGAAAAAAGTTGAAGAACTTATAGACAAAGCCGATCCGGGCTGGACTCTGGTTGAAGATTGGATTAAAACCGCACAAAATAAAGTAGAGATTTTACCTGCTGATGCTGCAAAAGCAAAAGAGGCTTTGTATAAGACACAAGTTACAACCCGTTCGTCAATGGGAGCGGTTGTTTTTAATACCGGCGGACTTTTGATTGATGACGGCTGGATTAGGATTTTGGGTTCGGGAAATTCGAAATTTGACCGCACTCTTCCGGATTGGAACAAAGGAAAAACGTTTACTGAATTTGGTGAAGCACCACCGTATTTATTAATTGCAGATGATGCTATTGGCGGTTTTTATCTTTTAAATGGCGGCGGATTGGGAACTGACATTGGTAAAATCTATTATTTTTCTCCGGATAATTTAGAATATGAACCACTTGATGTTACGTATTCTGAGTTTTTAGGTTTTTGTTTTAATAATGACCTGGATAAGTTTTATGAAGGAAACAGATGGAACGGCTGGAGAGAAGAAGTTTCGAAACTAAAAGGCGATGAAGTGTTTAATTTCTATCCTTTTTTATGGACAGCCGAAGGAAGTGATATTAATAAAAATTCAAGAAAAATAATTCCTGTTCAGGAACAATACGGCTTGAATATCGATTTAAGAAAACAGCTTGGGTTTGAAAAGTAATTTCTAATAGGTATAAAATGAACCATAATATCAAGTCAATACGACCGTTTATTGGAGCTCAGGATTTTGAGATCTCCAGAAGTTTTTATCGTGAATTAGGGTTTGAAGAAATAGTTTTAGAATCTAATTTTTCTGTTTTTAAATCTGGTGAAACGGCTTTTTATCTTCAGGATTATTACGATAAAAACTGGATCGAAAATACTATGATTTTTGTAGAAGTTGATGATGTTGAACGTTATTACAATGAACTTCTGGCTTTAAATCTTCCTGAAAAATATAAAGGAGCAAAGTTAACTCCAATACGATATTTAGACTGGGGAAGCGAATGTTTTCTGCACGATCCTTCTGGTGTTTTATGGCATTTTGGAGTGTTTAAAAAATAAAGGGCAGATTTAATTGAATTAAAAGAACCCCGATTATAAATTATCTCAAACAAAATTCGCCCAGAACTTTTGTATTGCTTTTACGCTGGTACCAGTCATTGTAAACCAATTCTAAGCTTTTTACATTAAATTCCCCAAAATCGTAATCACGATATTTTTCTGCGATTTGTATTAATTTTTCTGGATCAAGAAGTTTTTCCTGAAAACGCATTACTGTAGCATGAGCAGTAGATATTGTATATCGGCTGTCGATGCTTTGCTGCAATTGAGAGTTTTTAAAATCCTCGCGAAGTTTATTTCGTAAATTATTTAAGGTTTCATCAGTTGGAAAACCCTGAATCATAATTGCAGAAGGCGAAGCGGTAATTCCTTTAAACTGAATTGTAATTTTATCTACATCAACCAGACTTTTACAGATAAGCTGAATATAATCGTTTGGAGAAATATGGCTTAAATTAAAATTTTCTGAACAGGAAATAATCGACATTACAGTAATATGAATATCAGAATCAGGATAATAATACTGTTCTGGTTCAACTTGTTTTAATTCATTTAATAAGACCTGAATATTAGCCTTTATTTCATCGCTTGGGCGAATGAGCAGAGTTATGCCAAATCGGGAATCAGATTCGTTTTTAATTTCAGAATCAATCGAATATTTTCCTGTCAAAATACTTTTTGAAGAAGTTGTATATAATTGATTATAATGTTCAGTTAAATTCATTTATGATTATTTCTTTTTTGCTTTTTGAAGATTTTCCTGAACTCTAAATTTTACAATTTTTGTAATTAAATCGTAAGGCATAGGCTGATTTAAAGGAAACTGAACAGAACCTTTTCCTGATTTGTATTTTGAAAGTTCTGCCGCAAAAGCCTCGTGACCGCTTGGCAGTGCATATAAACCAATATGATTTTTAAAAGCGGCAAAATAGACTACAATTCCATTTTGGTCAAAAGCCGGCATCGAATAACTTATTTTCTCTTTGGCTTCTGGCGCAGCTTTTTGGATTGTCATTCGAACTTTCTCTAAAATTTCCTGAACATCATTTGGAAATCCTCCAATGTATTCGTCGATATTTTCGGGTTTTTTCGTTTCCATGAGTTTTGTTTTTTTGTTTCGGTTTCAGATTTTAAGTTGAAACTAAAAAACTTGAAACCTGAAACTTTTTTTAAGCCAATCCTTTCGGAAAACGATCCAGAACTAAATTTAACAGCAATTGATGTTCTAAATACGCTTTTGCTCCGGCTAAAACTAATGTAAAACCTTCTGTAGAGTTACGAACCTGATCGATGATTTTATCTGAATCGCCATGAAAGCCTGAATTGGTTATGCTTACAAAAGTTTCGTTTTCGTCTAAGGGAGTAAAAACCCATTCTACCAAAGTAGTTTCATCTGGATTTCCCCATTCTATGACAATTTTTTTATTTTCCTGCAAAACCAATGTTGTAACCGACAGCGAAAAACCATACATTTCCCAAGTCCATTCGGTTTTTTGATTTTCTTCTAATTTACCCGAACCTTTTGTAAACCAAAATTTACGAGTGATTTCGGGATTTATAAAAGCCTGAAAAACTTCTGAAACAGGTTTTCTTATCAGCATTTCGGCCTTTGCATATTTGTTGTTTTCTGTTTTCATTTTTTTATAATTAAATATTATTTGTAGAAAGAAGGAAATGTAAAGATAATTCTAAATTTTTACTTTAACTTTTGATTTACAGAATTGTAAGTTATGATTTTTCTTTGTCAATCCATTTTCCAACCGTTGGCGGAATATAATTTCTCATTTTATTCAATAAATCATCAATGTTATCGCTTACTAAAACCATTGAAGCGTTTACGTCTTTCAATAAACCTTTTTCAACCATAACTTTAAGAAGTTCAATAAGTGCATCATAAAATCCGTCGATGTTTAAAATAGCAATAGGTTTTTTATGAAGTCCTAATTGTGCCCATGTAAGCATTTCAAAAAGCTCTTCTAGAGTTCCAAAACCTCCGGGAAGTGCAATTACACCGTCACATAAATCATTCATTTTGGTTTTGCGTTCGTGCATGCTTTCAACCAAAATTAATTCGGTTAAACCTAAATGTGCTATTTCTTTTGATCTTAAAAAATTAGGAAGCACACCAATTACTTTTCCTCCTGCATTTAAAGCTCCGTCTGCAACAGCGCCCATTAAGCCTACGTTTGCGCCTCCGTAAACCAATTCTATATTTTGTTCGGCAAGCGTTTTTCCTAAAGCTATTGCCTGTTCTTCATAAATTTTTTCAGTGCCAAAACTTGAAGCACAAAAAACGGTTATTCTTTTCATTTTTGTTTTTTTTATTATTTTGAGAAGTAAGAAGCAAGAGGTAAGATAATTTAGAAGGTCAAAATCTTTCCTCTTGCTTCTTATTTCAAGTCTCATTATTTCTTCAATTCATATTCAAAATACGGAGTATCAACACCATTTACCTTAAATAGGATATCATTAATTTTTTCTGCTCCAAGTTTTAAAACGGCTTTCTGTGAACGGAAATTTTCTGCCCCAACATGAAAAAGCACCGAATTAACGTGTTGAAAAGCATAATCAATCATTATTTTTTTGTTTGCTTTGTTATATGGTCCGCCCCAATATTTTCTGGTTATAAAAGTATAGCCAATTGCAACACTTGATTTTTCGGGATTGTAATCGTAAAAACTGGTTGTTCCCATTATCTCATTGGTTTGTTTATCGAGAATTAAGAACGAACCTTTTGTAATTATGATATCAAAAAAAGTTTTGAAAGCCTCTCTTTCATGTCGGTTTTTTACAGGATTCTGTTCCCAAATCAGCGGATCAGAAGCAGCTTCAAATAATGCTTCAAAATCTTTTTCCTTTAACGGGATTAGTTTTGTGAGTTCATTTTCTAAAACATCAGGCTGTAAATTGAAATTTGATATCATGATTTTTGGTTTTTCTGTTAGTTTTTTGTCTGCAGATTAATGAATTTAGGGTCTTTAAATCTTTTTGATCTGAACGCATGAAACATTCTCCATTTTAATCTGTTTTCCTGTTTTTTTCAATAAACCTGTTTTCGAATCTCTCTTAAAAACAATTACATTTCCGGTTAAAACATTCGATGCAATCAAAAATTTTCCGCTTTCGTCTATTGCAAAAATTCTAGGATGTTTTCCTAAAGTAGACTGGTAACCAATGTTTTTAAGCAGTCCATTTTCGTCAATAGAGAAAATAGCAATATTGTTTTCTTTCCCACGATTTGTGGCATACAGAAATTTTCCGTCTGGAGAAATATGAATGTCAGAACTTTCAAAACCTTCTTTTATTTTATCTGGATGTGAAGCAATACGCTGTATTTTATTTAAAACGCCATTATCATAATTATACACACTTATCTGCCCAGCCATTTCTTCAATACAATAACCCCATTTTTGATTAGGATGAAAAGTAAAATGTCTTGGTCCGGCTTCTAAATCTGTTTTTGTAAATGGGTTTTGGGTTTCGATTAAAGGTTTTTTCTGAGAAGCATCAAAAGCATAACAACGAATTTTATCTGCACCTAAATCGGGTAAAAACAAATAATCGCATTGCGGAGAAAATACTGCCGAATGTACGTGAGATCTTGTCTGCCTGTCTTTGTTTACACTTCCGTCTGTATATTGAAAGTTCTGCGCAATTGAATCGATTTTTCCATTTTCTAAAAGAGGATAAACCGAAACGCTTCCTTCTGTATAATTTGCATTTGCCAGCCATTTACCGCTTTTGTGAACGCTTACATATACCGGATTTTCTCCGCCGCTTCTCTGGCTGTTTAAAAATGTCAGCGTTTTATTTTCGGGATTAAACTCAAAACTGCTCACGCTTCCTGCATTAGGTGTTTTAGTATCTGTACAGGCATACACGTATTTTCCGTTTGGAGAAATCGTTAAGTAGGACGGATTTATAATGTTTTTTGCAGCCGTTACTTTTGTAAGCTTTCCGTTTAATGTATCCAATTGATATATCTGGATCGCTTCTGCAGTTTTATCGCGGTTATACGATCCTAAAAAGACATACGTATTTTGTGAGAAAGCATTAAATGTTAGTAAAAAGGTTAGTAATAAGAAGTTTATTTTGGTTTTCATTTTTGGTTTTCATTTTTGGTTTTCAGGTTTCAAGTTTCAGGTTTCAAGTTTCAGGTTTCAAGTTTCAAGTTTCAGGTTTCAAGTTTCAGGTTTCAAGTTTTCAGGTTCCAATTATAATTCATAATTAACCATTCACAATTCACAATTAATTAACCCCTTTCCACCATTGTTTAAATTGTTGATTTTCATTTTTTAATTCGACTAATTCGCCAATCATTGGTGTAATTAACGGAATTGGTTTTTCGCTCAAACTATTTAATTCTGTTACTCTTATCAAAGGTTCGTCCCAGGAATGAAGCGATAAAGCAAATTTTGAAGAATGAACTGGAAAAACTCTTTTTGCATGTAAGTCTTTCATCGCTTTTATAACATCTTCGGGCATGTTATGAATGTATTTCCATTTTTCGTTGTATTGGCCGTTGTCGATCAAAGCAATATCAAACGGGCCGTATTTCTCTCCAATTTCAGCAAAATGCTTGTCATAACCGCTGTCTCCGCCCAAATACATTTTAAAGTCTTTGGTTTCTAAAACAAAAGAAGTCCAAAGTGTGTTACAGCGTTTAAAACTTCTGCCGGAAAAATGTCTTGAAGGAGTTGTATGTAATGTTAGATTTTCATCTAATTCAATTTTTTCAAACCAGTCTTTTTCAATTACATTTTCTGTTGGAAATCCCCAAAATTCAAAATGTGAACCTACACCAAGAGCGGTAATTACTTTTTTTGTTTTGGGTTTTAATTTAAGAATGGTTTCATAATCCAAATGATCATAATGATCGTGTGTAATCAATAAATAATCAATTTCCGGAAGATCATCAACAGTATAGATATCTGAACCTTTAAATGACTTTGTAGTTCCCGAAATAGGTGAGGCATTGCCGCTAAAAACAGGGTCGATTAAAAAACGTTTTCCTTCAAGCTGAATAAAATAAGAAGAATGTCCAAACCAAACCAAAACATCCTGGTCTATGGGAAGTACATGCAGATTGGTTTTTACAGACGGAATTAAATCGGTTGGAATTTTTCGTTCTACTTTTTTGAAGAAAAATTCAAGCAAAACTCCAGCCATACTTGTACCTTCAGCTAAATCTGGCGTAAAGCTCTGATTCTCGAATTTCCCGTTTTTATATTGAGGTGAGTTCTGAATTAAAGTGAATCTTTCGCCGGAAGGTGCTTTTCCAAATTTTGGATGCTGCAAGAAATTGTAAACAATAAAACCTATTAGGATTATAAGAATTAGAAATGTAATCATTTTTATTTTTGGGGATATAGTTTTTGAGTGTAATCAATCGAAAGTAAAATTACCTTTTTTAAGATGTCAATATCAATATCAGCTAATTTTTTAATGTAAATACAAGCTTTAGAAGAAATATGTCTGCCAAGTTTAGGTAAAAGTTCTTCTCTTTCTTTTTCAGGCAGATAAAAATAAACGGTCATGGCTGTTTTTCTTGGAGAAAAGCCGGCCAGAGGAGCATCGCCTTCATGTCCGCTGTCATATTTGTAATGATAACTTCCAAAACCTATAATGCTTGGTCCCCACATTTTGGGTTCAAAACCAGTTATTTCCTGTACTATTTTAAGTAGTTCAAAAGCGTCATTTCGTTTGTTTTCGTCTGGAACCGCATTGATAAAATCAATTACACTGTATTCAGTTTCGGTTGTTTTATTTTTAGCCATTGCATTTATTTTTTATTTAATAAATCGCTTTTGAGTAAAATGTTTTTGATTTTAAATCCTGCAGCATAAAACAAACTGGAATCTTCGGGCATTTGATTTTCTAAAACAATTAAACTCACATCACTTTGAGGAAAATACAAATTTACAGAAGAAAACCCGTCGCCTAACCCGGTATGCCCTAAATATTTTACGGTTTCTTTTTCAATAATTCGTATTCCGTATCCATAAGGTTCTTTTTCTTTTCCAAAGAAATTATGCTGTGATAAAATTGTATTTTTTGTCAGCAGTTTATACGATTCTGGTTTTAGTATTTTTCCTTTATGAAGATTATTATCCCAGATTGCCAAATCTGAAACAGTTGAAATTATGCCATCGGCACCAAAGCTTTCAGGTGTAATTTGTGAACCAGTTACAGGTTCTATTTTATTTTTTGAAGAGAAATATCCTGTTGCCAGATTCTGTGCTTTGTCTTTAGAATAACAAAAAGTCTGGTTCATTTTTAATTTCTTAAAAAGTGCATCGGCAGTTTCGTTGTAACTTTTCTTTGTACTGAATTCAACAATTTTACCAATTAAATTAAAACTTAAATTTCCGTATTTAAATTGAGTTCCGGGTTTAAATGCCAAAGGTTTCTGCAAATCGACAATTCCGTGCGAATGATTTAAAAGCTGGTGTACTGTAACCGTGTCTGCCCAGGTTTGGGTTAATTCAGGAAGGTATTTTTTTATGGGTGAATTTAAATCGACTCTGCCTTTTTCGACTTCGAGTAAAACTAAAACCGCAGCAATCTGCTTGCTGTTTGACATGATCTCAAATTGAGTATCGATTGTTAAAGGTTTTTGGGTTTCAAAATTGGCAGATCCTTTTACTTTTGAATATAACGTTTTTCCGTTTTTTGAAATTAAAACCACACCATTAAAATCTGAAGAAGTGCTGTTTTGAATAATGCTGTCAATTTTTGAAGCGTAATTGTCTTTTTTTTGTGCCGATGAATGACAGCTGCAAAGGATAAACAATAGAAATGTAAAAGAAGAAAATTTCATTTATTTTGGATGATGGTTGTTGGTTGTTGGTTGTTGGTTGATTGTTTATAGTTTGTTGTTTATGGTTTGTTTTACTGATTTAATTCTGATGAATAATTTATAATTAACAATTCACAATTAATAATTAATTTAAAACATTCCGTTTTCGTTAACTGTTTCATTTGGAATCTGCTGTCCTAAATCCCAAAGTTCTATTATTTTATCTTCTTTGAATTTTAAAATGTGTACAACGGCAAATCCAATATCAGCTGGCGTTTGTTTTAAATGCGAATGCACAGCAACGAGATTTTCTTCTTCGATGATGTGATGAATTGTAAATATCTTATTTGGATTTTTCCTTGCAGATTCTTCCATTGCGAGCATTAAAGTCTCGGCATCGCCTTTAAAATAAGCATTGTGATGTTTGAAATTTTCATGCACATAAAGTTTGAATCCTTCATGCGAGTGTCCGCTTGCAGCTAGTTTTAAGAAGTTTTGTGCAATTTCTTTCTTAGTCATAATTTTAAGATATAAATCGAAACTAAGTTATGAAATAACTATGTAGAAATTAAATAATATTTAAGCCATTAGATTTTAAATAATGGTTGTTATTAATAACCTTTTTTGCTTCTGGACTAATCCAGAAATTAGGACGAAACAATTTTGTATTGCTTTGTAATTTTGCTTTATTTGATATTGCTTTTATGTTTTTTATCAAATTCTCAAACAAATTATAAGTTGTAAAAGTATGTGCGTCGATGAAATTTCTAAAATTATCATTTGAGAAGCTTACTAATTTTGGATATGTTAATTCTAATCCAATCGTTCCTTCTTCATTCATATATGCAACACTTAAACTTTCTTTAATCTTAAAATAGGTAAGGTAGAAAGGTCTTATATTTATTACTGGTTCTGTAGGTTGAACTGATTTAAATTCATTTGAAATCAGTCCTTTTTTGTTAGTAATACTTTCGAATTGTATTTTATTAATATCGTCTATTATTGATATTCTAATTTTACTTTCAAAAGGCCATTGTTCTTTTCTATCAAGCTTCTCTTTGTTAATTAATATTTTATAAAAGAAATTTTCATAGTTATCAAATAGAAGATGTTTTTCTGTTTTTTCGTAATCAATTTCAACTCTTGAATTTGTTACAACAAAATCATAGGTTTGTTTTTCGAAAATTGATTTAAATTCTTGTGGTGTTACTATAAAATTAAATGTATTCCATCCTTTTCCAGAACCTAATCCTCCAAAATAAGACATTATTGTAAAATTTAAAATTAAATCAAAAATATAGTATTTTTATTATTTTTTAAGAATTAAATTTTATAAATTTTCTGATTTAATTTCAGAAATATCGATGCCTAATTTTGTAAATTCTTTTTCGCCTAAATCTGTAATATAAAAGTGTTTGTCTGAATTGTTTTTCTTTGCAATCCAGCCTTTTTCGACAAAAGAAACGGCAAGTAACTGCCCGAGTTTTCCGCCAATATGTTCGTAACAAATTTTTGCCGGTTTTTGTTTAGCTGATTCGTTTTTCATGTTATGGATTTAATATTCAAATTTCAATTGTTTTCTGCAGACTAATTTTAACGCGAGGTATGCCATCGGAATATAAGCAAAAACTAAATCGATAAGTGTAAACCAGGTTGGTGATGGGAGAGAGCTGACACTAATAATACCGCCAAATAAGAAAAAAGCGCCAATGGCTAATGCCAGTTTCTTTTTATGATTTACAGCAAGTAATGCAGTTGTAACGGCTCCGGCAAATGTTCCTGCCGCATGGGCAAGAAAAGGAAAGAGAAAATGTTTTGCCTCAAATAAGTGAATTGTTTTTTGAAGTCCTTGTATTGTTGTGTTATCAGCTCCTTCCGGAAGAGGGATTATTGAACTGCTGATTAAAATTATGCTCATGTTTATTAAACTTCCAATGATAATTCCGACAGTAACGGCCAGAGTATTTCTTAAAAAGGGGTTCATAATTTTTATTTTGTTCTTACGAATTTATGAAAATTATGAATTGCATTTACTTAAAATATTTTTTAATTGAAAGACTGCCTGAACTCTAAAGGAGAAACGTTTGTCTTGGTTTTAAATAATTTACTAAACGATTGCTGATGCTCGAAACCTAATTCGAAAGCAATTTCACTTACAGATAAATTTGTTGTAGAAAGTTTTTCTTTTGCTTTTTCTATAAGTTTATTATGAATGTGCTGCTGGGTGCTCTGTCCTGTCAGATGTTTTAAAAGTCCGCTTAAATAATTGGGCGAAACATTTAGATTTTCTGCAATGTACTGTACCGTAGGAATTCCTTTTTTTATAATCGAATCATTGTTGAAATATTCTTCGAGCAGTTTTTCTAAACGAGCCAGAATTTCATGATTGTTTATTTTTCTGGTTATAAACTGGCGGTTGTAAAAGCGTTCAGAATAGGTAAGCAATAATTCGATTTGCGCAATAATTACGTCCTGACTGAATTTGTCAATGTTAGACTGGTATTCCTGCTGAATATTTTTCATGATATCAATAATCATTTTTTCTTCTTTATCAGAAAGATGCAGAGCTTCATGAACTGCATATCCAAAATATTCATATTGTTTTATTTTCTGGGCAAGCGGTGTATTCCATAAAAAATCAGGATGAATTAAAAGAGAATATCCTGTATGCTGCAGTTCTGAATTGCCTTCAATAGAAAAAACCTGACCCGGAGCAATAAATAATAAAACGCCTTCTTTAAAATCGTATTCCTGCTGGCCGTAGCGCATTTTGGCATTTGCATTTCTTTTTAATGCAATGGAATAAAAATCAAGAATAAGACTTTTGGGTTCTTCTTTGTTGAGGTATTTTAAATCCTCAAAATTATAAACACTCACTAAAGGGTGTTCAGGTTTTGGCAAATCTCGAAACTCATGAAATTCGCTTATGCTTTTTACTCGATGCGGGTGTTGATTTGCCATAACCTAAATTACTTATTTTTAATTATAAATTGCAGCAAATTCTTCTGCATAATCTGTCAGTTTTGTTTTTCCTAAAACTGCTGGTTTGTTTTTCAAATAATCCTGAGCCAGTGTACCATTATAAAGCGCGGCATACATTTCAACCAGACCGTTGGCGATTTTTGGCTGCATACCAGCAGAAATTAAGCCATTTAAGGTTTCTTCATCACTAATTAATTCCCATTTTAAGTCTGGTCTGCCTATTGCTTCGCCTAATATTTTTGCGGTTTCGTGTCCGGTTAGTTCCTCGCTTGCCACATAACGGACTTTTTTTCCTTGAGACGAAGTTGTGATTTCTTCCGCAATTGCCGCTGCAATATCATTTGGTGAAACCCACGGAATCATAGAATCTGCTCCATAATTGGCCGCAATGAAGCCCAGATTTTTGATCATTGGAATGTAAGCCAGTAAATTGTAATAGAACGAAGTTGGGCGCATAAATGTTATCGAAACATCTGATAATGTATTTAAAACGGCTTCGATTTCGTTGTAACGCTGAATAATTCCTGATTTTTCTTTTAAATGCGCTCCAATACTGCTCAGAAAAACGACACGTTTTACACCAGATTGTTTGATTGCTTCGGCATAATTGTTTCCAATTTTACGGGTAAAAGCATCTAAATCAAGATTTGGATCGAAATAATTGGCACGCGGAATCATACAATATACAGCATCTGAATCTGTAAAAGTTTTAGTTAAAAATGCTAAATCTTCTACAGATCCAATAGCTGCTTTTGCGCCTAATTTTTCGATTTCGGATTGTCTTTCTGTATTGCTGGCAATTATGGTAACAGTATGTCCTTTTTGTATTAATTCTTTTGCCAGAGGCTTGCTGATGTTCCCTAGAGAACCTGTAATAGTAATTTTCATCTGTTCTAATTTTTGATGTTACAAAGTTGCAATGCATCAAATAAACAGCTGTAGCCAAATCTACGAATGTTGTAGTCTAAATAAGATTCTGAGCTTCTAAGTTTCTAAGCTGCTGAGTTTTTTAGCTTTTAGATAATCTTTTTTCGTTTTCTGTTTGTGGTTTTCCGGTTGCGTTTGGTTCGCCTTTTCCGGTTTCAATAAGTTTTTTTAAACTATTTTGAATATAATTTGTCCAGGCACCTCGGCAGATTTCAAAACATTCATATTCTGAAGTTAAACCAAAATGGGTAAAACGAAGTTCTGTTTTTCCGTCTTTTACTGTAATTTCAAAAGTAGGTTTTGTTCCTGTCCATTCTGTTTTGTCTTCTGTAAAATTGAAATAATTTTCTTTAACTAACCAAACCACTTTTTGATTCGGAATCACTTCAATAAGTTCAATTTTACAGCGATGAACGTCTTCGTAATGATAATCAAATTCATCATTTTGTGCGGCTGTATTTCCTTCTATTTCTTCAGACCACCAGCCTCGAACATTGGTAACGGCATTAAAAACATCTTCTGGTGACTGGCTCACAAGTATTGTTGTAGTAAAATCTGCTGTATTCATTTTTATGGTTTTTAAAATTGAATATCAAATTTATTGCTTAAAAATCAGTAAGTTGGGTTTTTAAAAGACAATTGTAAGGGGGATTTCGGACAAAGATTAATTTAGATTTTAGATTTTAGATTTTAGATTTTAGATTTGATATTGATATTGAATTTGATGTTGATATTGAATTTGCCTCTATGAAATTTTTACACACATCCAGCCGGCTTTAACGATGGGTTTGTCGTTGATGTATGCAGTCCCTTGTTGTTTTATTATTTTTTCGCCTAAACGAATATTTTCAATTGCAAGTTTTATTTTGTCTCCAAATTTGGCTTTGCCGTAAAATTCTGCATTTTCAATGCTTACTAAACCAAATATTCCATCTGTTATTCCCAAAAGTTTTACGCCTGCACCGCCGCATTGCGCCATAGCTTCTATTAAAATGGCTCCGGGTATAAAATCGAATATTTTAAAAGTACTTTTTAACCAGTTGTCTTTTTCGCCAAATGTTTTAAAGCCAATTATTTCTTCTTTAGTATAGGATATAACTTCATCTACGAAAAGAAATGGTGCTCTGTGCGGAATAAGACTTTCAATATTTTTTGACATGCTTGTAATTTTTGTTCCTTGCAATATAAGTAAAATCTGGGGATTATTCTATGTTGAAATTTTATCCATTTTTGAGTTTCAGATCAGATAAATTTTAATTTTTCAACGATTTTTAATTGTTATTCATAAGTTCTTGATTTTTGAGGTTAATCAATATTTTTTGAAAGCTCAAAAAGAATATAAGTTCCGTTGCCGGACTGGCCTTTTTCTTTTGCCGTAAATCCTGTTTTTATATAAAATTCTACTGCCTTGCTATTGTTTTCGAGGCATTTTAAAGTCAGCGGAAGCTTAAATTTATTAATTGCAGCTTTTAATAATGCCGTTCCAATTTTCCGGCCTTGGTGTTTTTGATCGACATACAAATGATGAATAAAATTAGCAGGCATCCAGATCGAAATAAAACCTACAGGAATGTCGTCTAATAATGCAACGAGAATATGTTCTCCCTGTGTATGTTTTTCAAAATCATCTAATTGAAATTCTGAGGTGTCAAGCCATGAAAAAGTTCTTTGTCTTTCTTTTAAAAATAGGTTTTTCAGTGTTTCGTAATCTTTATTTCTAATTTCGGTTATTTCCATGAAATGATTTGCTGCTCTATTCTTTTAAAAGGAGCTTTTTTAAGTTTTAAATGCTAATTGTTGAAGTTCTGATTAAAAGTTGAGGTTATATTAGCGACAAATTCTTTAGTGTATTCTCCGGTTTGGTCTAAATCCGGATCGAGAATTGTAATTTCGAGTCCGCTTAGTTTTTGACTTTGAAACAAATAGGAGGTAAGTTCATTAAATTCGTCGTAAGTCAGTCCGTCTGGAGTTCGGCTGTCTACGCAGGGCATAACAGAGTCGTTTAAAACATCGACATCGATGTGCAGCCAGAAACCGTCTAGCTTTTTACTTTCAACTTCTAAAAGAAAAGACTGTACAGAGTTTTTAATACCTTGTTTTCGTAATTCTTTTAAACTTAAATATACTGCAGAAGATTTTCTGATTTCATTTTCGTATTCGTCATCATATTCGCGATTGCCCACACACCAAATGTTTTCTTCTTTTATGTATGGAGACAAGTTAAGAATATTGGTTAATTTTTCGTGTCCGTTTCCAGTAACAATAGACGCAATCATGCCGCCTGTACCGCCGGTTTCAGATAAAGAAACATCCATAAAATCAGTATGACCGTCGAGATAGAATAGACCGTAATTTCCTTTTTGCTTTAAAGCCATTGCGGTTCCTAAAAGTATACTGCAGTCGCCGCCAAGTACAAACGGAAATTTATTGGCGCTGATTAAATTGTTTATCAAATAAGCCTGTTCTCTGGCATAAGTAACTAATGAGTCTGCATTTAAAATAGTGGTTTGAGGATCTTTTATGTTTGAATATCTGGGCGGATCAAGTCTTACGATATTTTTTGGTGTAATGGCTTTATGAAGATTGTGTTTCCATAACCAATCGGGCAGACGGTTTACGCCTGGTTCTTTTCCGGTTTGAGGTTCTTTTAAGCCCAAATTAGAAGTGAATTCGACAATAGTTATTTCTTTCATAATGCTTTTTTTTGAACCTAAAGTTATTAAAATATATGGCTGTGGAAGTTTTTTTAACAGTCCAAAATAAAAATCCGATCTGTTTTATTGCAAATCGGATTTTGATATTCTATAAATACTGTTTATTGATTTTGAAAAATAATAATGTCATTAAACTTTTCCACTTGCTCTATTATGAAAAGACTGTCATTGAAGTAATCCATATCAAAATCTTGATCTCCCCAAATTTCAAAACGCTTTTTTGATGCTTTTAATTTTTCTTTATCATAAGGGGTTTCATTCCAGTCTTCTTCTAAATAATCGGCAATTTCGAGTGCTTCTTGATTTACATGTTCTTCTTCTGCTAAATAAATATAGAAGTTATATTCGTCATCAAAAGTTATAGTAATTTGATTATCACTTAATGTGATTTTATTATCAGATTCTTGATAAAAGGCATCTAGAAACTCTTTTAAAACCTTAATATCTGCATTTGAAGACGGTGATATATAAGCTGAATAGGAATAAAAAGAATTTGCCATTTATTTTCGGTTTAAATCGGTTATTAATAAAGGATTGTTTTCTTTTAATTTATTTACCAGTTCTTCAACAGTTTCGGGGTTTTCTTTGATATGTTCATATTCTGCAGAAGTAATTCCAACGATTTGCAGAAAAGAAACTTCGCCGTGATGGGTTTGTATTTTTTCTATTTCGGGATCGTTTACAAAAACCAGCGCAGTAATATCGGTTTCGGTGTCAAGTCTTATAGGACCATTGGCCGGCATATAATGAAATTCTTCAAACCAGTTACCTGTACTAAAAACATATTTGGCAATATTCTGCAAAAGTGCAACCGCCCAGCTTGGGTTTCCGTTATCGGCTTCAAAAGGTTTAAGCCTGAAAGTAAGTTCAAATCCCCATTTACTGAATTCTCCGTTGACTTTTTCTTCATTATAGTACAATTCTGAAAAGCCATAGGTTACAAAATGAAAATGATCTTCTTGCTTTTTACTTTCGTAAATACTGACACCGTCAAGCGGACTTTCTCCGCCTAACATATAGCTGATTGCCGGTGCAAAATGTTTGGGTTCTTGTTCTGGATAAAGCTGATCAAATACTTTGTCAATTTCTAACCATCCAACAGAGTCGTCTTCTGAAAATTCTTTTTTATATTCTTCTAAAGTCATATATCTCTTTTTGTGATTTTAACGAGATACAATATATGACTTTTTGATATTAAGAAGAAACTTCTTTTAATTAATAAACTTTTAATTTATTCATTATTTGTTCGACAGCAAGTTCCAAACCTTTAGAGTAGTCTCCTTTTTTAAATTCTGGTACTGCATAAGTGGTTATAATATTCTGGGTGTCATTATCACTTAATTTATAACGAATAAGATCAATGCTTTGAACCTGAATTTGTCTTAATTGTTTGCTTACAACGATTAAAATAGTAGGGTCTAGTTTAGGATCGACTGCCAGATATTTGTCTAACTCAAGAGCATAATCAGGAAAAGAGGTATAAGGCTCTATCGTAGATGTGGTTACTACGGTAATTTTATAAAGATGTTTTTTTTCGAATGCTTTCAGTGTATTGGTAAGTGTTGTAATTTGATCGGCATTCATGATTTTTTCGAAGTCGTTTACATAGTCATAAGGTCTTGAAAAAACGTTTTTTGGATCGGTATTTACATTCTTTTCTTTTTTTGCCTGAGAAAATACTATACTTGGTGAAAACAAGATAATTAAAATAATGAAGAATATTTTTTTCATCACACTTGCAGATTAGATTTGGTGCTGCAAAAGTAGCATATTCTTTATTTTAAACAGACGAAAAAAAGATTAGTTTTTTGTTTTAAAATGAAAAATAATTTTTTAAAACCCGTATTTTAATTCTGCTTGTTTTGATATTTTGGCAATAGTGCCTTACTGGCTTTTTAAAAATAAAAAATCCGATTTATCTTCTGCTAAATCGGATTTTTTATTTTATTGAAATAATGGTATCAAGTGATTCCATTTTAGTTTTTCAGCATAATCTAAAGCTGTTTTGCCCAGATGATTTTTAGCATTTTTGTCTGCGCCAGATTCTAGCAAAACTTCGACTGATGTACTATTTCCTGCAATAGTTTCGCGATGTAAAAAAGTATAACCCAATTCATCTTGCGAAGTAAGTTCTTCCGGATTGTTTTTTACAAAATCGATAAGGCTCTCTTTCATGTTTTTGCTCATAGGATGTTCTATAAGATTTTCTGGTTTTTCTTTTTGGTCAGACACTACCAAAATATCGTTGTAATCTCCAAAATCTAATCCCCAGGCTTCGTCATGTTCATTTCTTTCATCTTCGCTCATTTCAGATCGCATGGCGTGTATGGTAAATGCTCCGTAAGTTTTTCTCTGGCTTGCAAATAACCAGTCGCTGATTTGGTTTACCGGAATTTCAATTTCGTCTCCATTATTTACATTCGTTAATTCGTTTGGCTGGTTTACCAAAGTTCCATAAATAGTATCGCCGTCAAAATTTACGTCGTTAATCCACATGTGTTCTAAAACAGTTTCACCGTCTATTTCCTGAGTAAATGCCAGTTTTACGCAGGCAACGTCTAGTCCGGGAATTATTCTGCGGTATTCCCACGATAATTCTCTCCAGAAATATTTAAAGGTTTCTTGTGCTTTTTTGTAGGCTTCGATCATTTTTGGATTTTCTCCATCGGCAAAGAATATTGGTGTGTTTTCCATTGTATATTTTTTTATAAAGTAACTTTTGTGATTGTGCTATTTTAACGAATAAAAAACCGATTTGTTTTGCAAATCGGTTTTTTAATCATCAAAAGAAGTGGAATTTAGAAATTTACATCGTCTGCGATATTTCCGCCTTGTTCAGCAGCAAATTTGGCTGCATATTCTTTTTGTTTTGCTTGTTGATAATCGTGAAATTCTGTAATGTCTGCTGAATTCCAGTTTTGGTTTTGCTCTGTCATCCATTGCATTGCGACAGACTGAAAATCGGCAAGGTTGATTCCAAAAGTATCTAAAATCCATTGAGCGCCGTCAATTCCGTATTCGTAAGCCGCTTGTCTTGCACCTGCTAGTTCTTCGTAGAAATAACGATCAGTTTTTATTCTTTCAAGATTTGCTGCGCCTTCTTCTGAAATTTCAGCTTTCAGGTTTTCTAATTGAGGAACTGTTACATTTTCGGCATAATACTGGCCAAATAAAGTTGTAACGGTAAATGAAGTATCTTCGCCCATACGCTGCGGCCAGATTGTGTTTAATTCTTCCCAAACTGCTGGTTCAAATCCCATTGCTTTGCAAACTTCTAGATAATCTACTCCTGCACTTATTTTAAGACACATTGCCGTGTAAGTTCTTAAATCTACACCGTGAACTGGTTCTAAAAACGGATTATTATCGTCTACTTTTACAAAACCCGAAGTTTGAACTCCGCTGTATTTTAAAGAATTAGCGTGTTCAAAACGAATCATTTGGTCTGAATCGCAGTTGTTCCATTCTGTATAAACTGTTCTTCTATAATTAAAATAGATGTTTTTAATATCTTTATCTTCAAGGTTTTCTCCGCTTGCACGTTCGTCTGCAATCCATGCTTCGGCTCTTTCAGCTACTTCTGCATCAAAATCTTCTACAGTATAATGTGTTCCGTGTAAAGTTTCCGGATCGTATTCTACTTCCTGATATTCATCTTCATAATCATTTTCATAATTATCATTTGAAGTCTGCGCTTCATAGTTTTGGTTTTCCTGCTTATTGTCTCCAGTTAGAGCTCCAAAAAGTTTTTTAAACATTTTTCAAATTTTAGGGTTAATAATTTATAGGTATTGTAATTGATTTTGATACATTTTTTCGTTGTGCTCTTTTAAATCGGGCGTAATTTTATTCCACTCGTCATACATGGCTCTTAAATAAACCTGATACAATTTTGGAGCATTTTTAATAGCAACTTGTCTTTGTTCTTCAAGATCGTCCATTTTTGCCTGAATTTCTGCCAAAACTTTTTTATCAGATTCGTGAATGGTGCTCAGGCTTAATTCATGACGTTTATGGTACAAATCACGCTCTTTGTCTTTTTCACTTTCATAAGCGTCATACAAATGAGCTGTTCGCTGTTCTGCAAGTTCTTTGGCAATATTCTGAAGGTTTCTTCCCAGTGTACTTGGAGCAAATGTATTTTGTGTCTGGCAGTATGGGCATGTGATATAGGTTTCGATTAAAAATATTTTCTCGATTTCTATATTGCCGCCGCACTGCGTGCAGTTAAATTTGCTTTTGATGGTTTCGTATTCGTCCAGAATTTTTTTGTACTCGATTTCCAGATCGCGTTCCTGAGTTTTTTCGATTTGTTTTCTCCAATAGTCGTATTTATCGTCAAAATCATTGTAACGATCTGAACACGCACTTCTAAAATCAGATAATAAATCATGATTTTTGTCTAAAACAGAAACTCTTGAATCGAGGTCGTAATAAATACTGTCGATTTTTTCTTCGTGTGTATCTCTGGCTTTTTCCCTAATATTGTTTAACTGACCGTTTATGCCTGAATAAACTCTTTGAAAAGTCCTCTTGTACATATCTTCATCATCCTGCAAAAGCTGTTTTAACTCCGGAATTGCGGCTACAGCCAGTTCTTCCATTTTTGCTTCGAGTTTTTCTAAGAAAGCGAACCATCTTTGTTGTGATTCCTGAAGTTCTGCATACCATTCCGGGTATGATTCTCTGCTTACTTGATTTGTTTGGTTTGCTTGGTTTTCTTTGTTTTTTGATTTGTTAAATAGTCCGAACACGTTATCTAATTTTTAAATTGAATTATCTTCTTTTTTAATATAAACCCCGTCTGTAAGTTTTACGTTTAAAAACTCAAATCCGCAATAGGCGCAATGGGTTAAACCGTCTTGTTTTGCTCTTCCTGCACCGCAGTTTGGGCAGTCTTTTGCATTCATTTTGGCTTCGGTAATTTCCATTTCACCTCCATAATTGGTTTGTTTCTGTGCATTTTCTTTGAGTCTGCTCAAAAACGAATTGACTTTTTTTTCTTCCATTACAATTGGCTTAATAGTTCAGTTTTCTTGTTTTTGAATTCATCTTCGTCAATTAAACCAGCGTCAAATAAAGATTTCAGTTTTTGAAGTTTAGACGTTAAATCGTCTGCTGTTTCCTGCTTTGGTGTTTCTTTATTCTGCTGTAACTGGTTTAAAAGAATTCCCATGGTCACGGCATTTTGTGTTGCATCGTGAAGCGCGGTTCCTTTGTCGCCAATTGCCGTTGCGGTATTGAATTTGGTAAATTTATCCATATCGGTTACCATATTCATATTGGTGATTTTATCGTAATGTGCTGTAACTTCTTCCGGCAAGGTTACGCTTGTAATTACAAATTGGGTTAACTCGATACCTAACTGCTCAAAATAGGGTTTAAGATAAGGCTCGATTTTTTTTCCTAATTGTGTAATATTTCCAGCAACATCAGTAACGGTAATATTTTCGTTTGCCAAAACTTCTCCAAATTTTGGTGCCACAAAATCTCGTAACTGATTTTGCAATTCGAAAATGGTAAGCTGTTTGTAAGTTCCGGCATATTGACGGAAGAATTTAGCAGGATCGGCAATTTTAATATCAAAACTACCGAAAGCGCGGATTCTGATTTGCCCAAACTGCGGGTCGTTCATCAAAATAGGAGCAGGAGTTCCCCATTTATTATTGATGAATTGGTGTGTGTTAAAAAAGTAAACGTCGACTTTAAACGGACTTTCGAAACCGTATTTCCAGCCTTTTAATTTACTTAAAATAGGAATGTTTTCTGTAGATAAAGTATGAAGTCCCGGAGAAAAAACATCTGCAAGCTGGCCTTCATTTAAAAGCATAACGTGCTGACTTTCACGAACGGTTAGTTTTGCTCCGTTTTTGATTTCTTTATCTTCATCATAAAATTTCCACATCAGTAAATTAGGATCACTCGTTGCGGCTTCGATTATTTCTATAAAAGGTAGTTTCATGAATTCTTATTTAGAAGAGCTAAAAATAAGAATTATAAGACATCTGTAATGTTTTTTTATATCAAGTTTTTAACAACTTTTTGTTTGTTAAATTTTAAGACTTGTATTGCGGTTTTGAATTTGTGTTTGGATAAAAGATGGTTCATTATTTTTGGGTGGTAATAATAAGTCTGTTTTTCTTTTGCTCGACAATTACAACGTCTCCTTTTTTGAATCCAAGCTTTTCAAGCCATTTGCCTTCTAGTTTAATTGATGGAACGGTAATGTTTTTGTAAGTTCTTTTCTGATATTTAGAATGAATTTTAAGTTTTCTCTCGTTGTTCATTGTTGTTGTTTTAAGACAAAGTTTTGTAATGACCAAATGTCTAACGAATAGTTGAGAATGTTATCAACTTAAAATATGACAAATCTGATTTTAAGACAAAGTATTGTCATTTCGACGAAGGAGAAATCTTCGCAAGTAACTCGACAAAGATTGAGGATATTCTATACGGAGTTTCTCGCGAAGATTTCTCCTTCGTCGAAATGACAAGATTGGGGGATTTACTTTGTAGAGTTTCTTTGTGGAATTTCTTGTGCGATTTCTCTCTTCGGTCGAAATGACAAACAAAAAAATCCGATCTGTTTTCACAAATCGGATTTAATTAATTGAGAATTATATATAACCGTAAAACGGTATATTTTTACAAGTGAATTACTTCGCCGTAAGCATCTGCTACAGCTTCCATAACAGCCTCGCTCATTGTTGGGTGAGGGTGGATAGATTTAAGGACTTCGTGACCTGTAGTTTCTAGTTTACGAGCTACAACTGCCTCAGCAATCATATCTGTAACACCAGCACCAATCATGTGGCATCCTAACCACTCTCCGTATTTTGCATCGAAGATTACTTTTACGAATCCGTCTGCAGCTCCTGCAGCTTTTGCTTTTCCAGAAGCTGAGAATGGGAATTTACCAATTTTTAATTCGTAACCTTTATCTCTTGCTTGTTTTTCTGTTAAACCTACAGAAGCGATTTCTGGAGTTGCATAAGTACAACCCGGAATATTTCCGTAATCGATTGGGTCTACGTGTAAACCTTTGATTTTTTCTACACAGTTAATTCCTTCTGCAGAAGCTACGTGAGCTAAAGCCTGGCCAGGAGTAACGTCTCCAATTGCGTAGTATCCAGGAATGTTAGTTTCGTTGTAAGCGTTTACTAAGATTTTATCTCTGTCAACAGCGATTCCAACTTCTTCTAAACCAATATTTTCGATGTTTGTTTTGATTCCAACTGCCGAAAGTACGATGTCTGCTTCAAGAATTTCTTCTCCTTTTGCAGTTTTTACAGTTGCTCTAACTCCGTTTCCTGTAGTGTCAATTTTTTCTACAGAAGAGTTTGTCATGATTTTTACACCTGCTTTTTTCATAGAACGCTCCATTTGTTTAGAAACGTCTTCGTCTTCTACAGGAACGATGTTTGGCATAAATTCTACAATAGTAACGTCTGTTCCCATTGAGTTGTAGAAATGAGCAAATTCTACTCCAATTGCTCCAGAACCTACGATAATCATAGATTTTGGCTGAGTTGGTAATGTCATTGCCTGACGGTAACCAATTACTTTTACACCGTCTTGAGGTAAGTTTGGAAGCTCACGAGAACGAGCTCCAGTTGCGATGATAATGTGATCAGCGCTGTATTCTGTAACTTTATTGTCTTTATCTGTAACGTCAAGTTTTTTTCCTGGTTTTAATTTTCCAAAACCTTCGATAACGTCAATTTTGTTTTTTTTCATTAAGAATTGAACTCCTTTGCTCATTCCTTCTGCAACACCACGGCTGCGCTGAATAACTGCTGGGAAATCTTTATCGAATTCAGAAACTTTTAATCCGTAATCAGAAGCGTGTTTTAAGTAATCAAAAACCTGAGCAGATTTTAGTAATGCTTTTGTTGGGATACATCCCCAGTTTAAACATACACCACCAAGATTTTCTTTTTCAACTACAGCTACTTTAAAGCCTAATTGTGAAGCTCTAATCGCTGTTACATATCCACCAGGACCACTTCCTAAAACAATAACGTCGTATTTCATTTTTTTGGTTTTTAATATTAACTATCGAAAATGAAGTTTATAATTTTCCGAAACTCATTTTTCGATGATTCTTTGTTATTTGTGCTTGCGAATTTAAGGATTTATTTTAAATGAACGCCTTTAAATTTGTTTTTACCGAGTGAGATTTTGGTCTTTTCACAGAGATTGAGGTAAAAGTTATACAAAAGAATAAAATATAAGTTGTATTGATTCTTTTTTTAGTAAAAAAGCAAGGAAGATCTATGTTTAATTTTCAAATAAAAAAAAGACACATTTTTACTTTTTAAATGTGTCTTTTTTTATTGTAAAATAGGAAAGCTTATTTAATTATAACTTTTTTAACTATTTGTGCTTCAGTGTTTTCTATGAATATATAATAAACTCCTGATGCTATTCCTTTTAAATCAATATAATTTTCAAGACTGTCAGAATTTATAGTTACAGTTTTTACAAGTTTTCCTAAGCTGTCATATACAGCTGCTTTAGTTAATACAGCATTTGTTATATATAAATCTCCATTAGACGGGTTTGGATAAATATTTATTTTATTAAAAATTTGATCATTTGTCCCTAAAGTTTTACAGGTAGACGAGTATTCTGCTGTTTGATCTTTTGAATCAGTCCAATTACCAGTTGAAAAAGAAGGATTGTCAACTTTTATACAAGACAATTTTGCATTGTTTTTTAGATTTAAATTAACCAAAATGCTGTTATTTCCGTTTTGTAAATTCAAATCGTTTAAATCATTATTAGAACAGTTTATTTCGATTAGATTTGTATTCTTGGATAAATCAAGGCTTGTTAACTGATTATTTGAGCAATCAAGATTTGTAAGCAAAGTATTGTTTGATAAATCCAGAGTTGTTAATTTACTTGGGCTTGAAGAAGATTTTCTAATAATAATCTGCATTCCGTTACAATAAAACTCTTTCAATAATTTGTTATTAGAAACATTAACGCTCGTTAGGGGATTATTTGAAATATCAAGATAAGTTAACTGAGTATTAGCAGACATATTAATTGTTGTAATAGAATTTCCTGCGCAGATAAATTTCTCTAAAGCGGTAAAGTTTTCAAGTCCGGTTAAATCTGATATGTTTGAATTTGAAATATCTAAAAACTTAATATTACTAATGCTGGAAGTAGAAACTCGGCCGTTTTTTCCGTCAGTATCTATACCGGCGCTAATTAGGAAATCTTCAAAATTAGAATCGGTTATCAATGTGGTATTGTTACAATCGTTGCTGAATTCTGCAGATGCATCTTTTCTGGTTGACCATTTTTCGTTTGAATATTCTGCATTATCAACTTGAATACAAGTTAAATCAGGATTATTTCTGAAATCGATTTGATAAATAGTATAATTTGGGTCTGGGTTTGGAAAACTGTCAAATAGCGTATTTTTTCCATTTTTTAAGTTCAGATTTACCAATTGGTTAGATTCACATTCTAACCAACTTAAATTTTTATTGTTAGATATGTCCAGACTTGTAAGTTTGTTGTTGCCGCAATTTAAAGTGCCTAGTTTAGTGTTATTAGAAACATCTAAGGCTGTTAATTTATTATTATCACAATATAGATAATCCAGATTTATATTTTTTGAAACATTAAGATTGGTAATTAAGTTTGAATTACAATCAAAAGAACTCAATAAAGTATTACTTGAAACGTCTATGTTTGTTATTTTGTTTTTATAAATCAACAATCTAGTTAATGCAGTATTTCTGGAAACGTCTAATGTTGTTAATTGATTTGTATTGCATATTAATGATGTCAAAGCAGTGTTGTTTGAAACATCTAAAGTAGTATACAGGTTATTTCCAGCCCATAATTCAATTAATTTTGTATTTAAACTGATGTCTAAATTCGAAATTTGATTTGAGGTACAGGTTAATGATGTTAATTCTTTATTTTGCGATACATCTAAACTTGAAATTAAATTATAGCCAAGATCTAATTTCGTTAAGGCTTTATTGTTTGCTACATTTAAACTTGTTAATTTGTTTGATGCACATTGTAAAGTTGTTAAGTTTTTATTATTGCTTACATCTAAAGTAGTGAGTTTATTGCTGTAACAATTTAAGTAAGTCAAAGCAGTATTTTGTGATACATCTAAGGTTGTTACCAGATAATTATTATTACAATCCAATGTTGTTAATTTGGTATTTTTTCTAACATCTAAAGCCGTTAAAGTATAGTTTCCATAACATTTTAGAGATGTTAAAGACGTAAAAGCTTCAAGACCGCTTAGATTTGTAATATTACTGTATGAAACGTCTAAAGAGGTAACATTATTAACGTTTGAGGTTAAAACTTTCCCGTCTGGCGTTCCTGTATCGATTCCTAATGTAATTAGTTTCTTTTCGAAATTACTGTCAGGGATAAGTGTATATAAACCGTACTGACAATCATTTGAATAACTTGCTGATGCGTCTTTTGCAGCAGACCAGTTTGCAGTAGAGTTTGTTTCATTATCAACCTGAATACAAGTTAAAGCCGGATTTGCTTTAAAGTTTATACTTTGAGCAGCAATTAATTGATTGTAACCATTTTTTAAATTTAAATTTGTTAAAGAACTATTGTTACAAGTTAAACCAACTATAGCAGGATTATTTGAGATATCTAAACTCCTTAGTGTAGTGTAATCGCAGAAAAGATAACGCAAGGTTGGAATTGTAGATACATTTATTTCTGTAATTTTATTGGTGCTTACATTTAAATTGTCCAGTTTAATGTTTTTAGAAACATCTATTGAAGTCAATCTATTAACGTTACAATTTAAAGAAATTAATAATGGATTATTGCTGACATCTAAATTTGCAATTTGATTGTATGAAACGTCAAGAACAGTAAGTTTTGTGTTTTTAGAAACATCAATAGTAGTCAGTTTTCCATTTCCTCCTGTTTCAATATGTCCTGAATTCCCATGACAGAATAATTTTTGCAGAGCTGTAAAATCCTGAATTCCGGTTAGGTCAGTGATAGTTGTATTGGTTCCTAAATCCAATGTTGTTACTGTCGAAACATTTACGGTCAAAACTTTTCCGTCTGGAGTTCCAGAATCAATTCCTAAAGCAATGAGTTTGTTTTCGAAATTAATATCAGGAATTAAAGTGTATGGCTGGCAATTTGTTGAATAACTCGCAGAGGCATCTTTTGCATTTGCCCAGTTTGTGTTTGAATTTACTGCATTGTCAACCTGAATACAAGTTAACCCCGGATTTGCCTTGAAGCTTATACTTTGAGGAACAATTAAATCGTTGTGGCCGTTTTTTAAGTTTAAACTGGTCAAAGCCGAATTATTGCAGAATAATCCAACCATTAACGGATTTGCAGAAATATCGAGCGTTGTAAGTTTTGTATAATCAGTGCTTAAGTAACGCAAAGTTGGAATTTTAGAAACATTAAGTTCAGTAATATTATTACTGCTTATGTTTAAATTATCGAGTTTAGTGTTTTTAGAAACATCAATGGCCGTTAATTTATTGACATTACAATTGAAAGAAATCAATAATGGATTATTGCTGACATCTAAGCTTGTAATTTGATTGAAACCGCAATGCAGTACAGTTAAATTAGCATTTTTAGAAACATCAAGAGTCGTTAGTTTTCCGTTTCCGCCATCGCCTGCACGCCCGCTATTTCCTTGACAGTATAATCTTTCCAGAGCTGTAAAATTCTGTATTCCGGTTAGGTCGGTAATCATTGTATCGGTTCCTAAATCCAATGTTGTTACTGTAGAAATATCTGCGGTTAAAACTTTTCCGTCTGGAGTTCCAGAATCAATTCCTAAGGCAATAAGTTTGTTTTCGAAATTAATATCAGGAATTAAAGTGTATGGCTGGCAATTTGTTAAATAACTTGCAGATGCATCTTTTGCATTTGCCCAATTTGTGTTTGAATTTACCGCATTATCAACCTGAATACAAGTTAACTCCGGATTTGCCTTGAAGCTTATACTTTGAGGAGCAATTAAATCATTGTGACCGTTTTTTAAGTTTAAACTGGTCAAAGCCGAATTGTTACAAAATAGTCCAACCAGTATCGGATTGGCTGAAATATCCAGTGATGTAATTTTTGTAGAATAAGCACTTAAATAACGTAAAGTTGGAATTTTAGAAACGTTGAGCTCAGTAATATAATTACTGCTTATGTCTAAATTATCGAGTTTAGTGTTTTTAGAAACATCAATAGCTGTTAATTTATTGACATTACAGTTTAAAGAAATCAGTAGTGGATTATTGCTGACATCTAAACTTGTAATTTGGTTATATCCACAATGCAGTACTGTCAAATTAACATTTTTAGACACATCAAGAGTTGTTAGTTTTCCGTTTCCGCCGTCACCTGCACGCCCAGTATTTCCTTGGCAGTACAATCTTTGCAGAGCTGTAAAGTCTTGTATTCCGGTTAGATCCGTAATTGTTGTATTGGTTCCCAAGTCTAATGTTGTAACTTTAGAAATTTTTGAAGTCAATACTACTCCGTCTGGGGCTCCAGAATCAATTCCTAAAGAAATAAGCTTGTTTTCAAAATTAATGTCCGGGATAGCAGTGTAACGAGGACAATCAAGAGAATAAATTGCCGTTGCATCTTTAGCACCAGCCCATTTTGAATTAGAATAACTTACATCATCTACCTGTATACAAGCCAGGTTTGGATTGTTTGCAAAGAGGTTTTGACCAAGATTTATTAATGTATTTTTTCCGCTTTTTAGATTTAAGCTCACAAGTTTGTTAGAGGATACATCAATATTTCGAAGTTCTGTTACTTTTGAAGCATCAATTAAAGAGATTTGGTTATTTGAGCAAAATAAATGCATTAAACCATTATTCTTAGTGATATCAAGATTTTTTATCTTATTGTTAGTGCAATTAAGAAAAAAAAGTAATGGGTTGTTGGTTAGGTTTAATGAACCAATTAAGTTGTCAGAACAATAAAGTCTATTAAGTTTTGTGTTTTTTGAGGTGTTTAAAGAAGTTAGTTGATTTTCAAAACAATATAAATCTGTTAAAGCAGTGTTTTGAGTAACATCTAATGAGCTTAATTGATTGGTGTAACAATCTAATGTCTGGAGGAGTTCATTTTGTCTAACATCAAGATTTTTTATTTGATTGGCGTAACAAGATAAAAGAGTCAGTTTCGTATTTTGTCTAACATCTAATGCAGTTAATTGATTGTACGCACATTTTAAGGTTTGAAGGTTAACGAAATCCTGAATTCCAGTAAGATCTTTAATCGAACTAGAGCTGACATCTAAGGAGGTTATAGATGAAATATTCGAAGTTGGTACTTTTCCATCAATGACCGTATCTAATCCTAAGGAAATTAGTTTTTGTTCGAAATTTTGGTCAGGAATTAAAGTGTTTTGTGCGAAAGCAGATAAACTAAACAGGCATAGTAAAATAAGTAATTTTCTCTTCATAAAATTATCTTTGGATTTGGTATGCAAGTTTACAATTAATAAAATTGTTTTATCATAATATTCTGCCTTTTTTATTTTTATTTTTTTAATATTTTGAAAGAAAATTAATTCATAAGTTAAAATTTATAGCTTTAGTTATTCTTTGTAGGAATTTGTTTAAAAAAAAAGAGCTTTCAGTAATGAAAGCTCCTTAGTGTTGAGTGATAAAATGTATTTTTTTAGTTTTAAACTTTAACGTGTCCCCAGTTTTCACCGCTGGCAATTCTGCGGATCTGCATTTCGCTTACACCAAATTGTTTGGCGATCATTTTTAAACGGGTTTTTTGTTCTGGTCTTGCCAGTATTTTTTTAATTAACATGACTTTTGTTGTAGTCAGTTTTCTTCCGTCGGCTTTTAAATTGTGTTCTATCAGGTTTTTCTTGGCCTGAATTACACGCGGACTCTTGCGGCTGTGCGCCATCATTTCTTGTTTTGTTGCCCAGCGTAAATTGCTTACATCATCGTTGCTTCGGTTATAATCCAGATGCAGAACATAAGTTTGATCTTCAGAATCTTTTGGAATAAAATATTGGGCTACTAATTTGTAAAGAAATAAGTATTTGTTAATGATTTTGTCGTCTTTTTTGACTTTAAATCTAAAAGTTGGATATCCGTCACTCAAACCGCCTTTAAGGATGCGGCCGTTTTCAATTTCATCAGTAAAGCTTATTAGTCTTCCTCTGTTTGAAATGGCATATTTAAGTTGTAATGAGGCGTTTATTTCTATTTCTTTGAATACTTCGTTAGGGTAAAATCTATTATGTGGCATTTTTCTTTTTCATTTAAATTTTGTCTCTCAAAGATAAAGAATTCCGAAATGAAGAATGCTATTGTGCTGGTAATGAACTATCAATTTTATGATTCTTATAACGCTATTTTAACGTTTTAAAATGGTTTTGACAGTTTTTAGGCAGATTTTGATTCCTAAATTATGAATAATTCAGTTTTTTGATTTTGGGCAAAAGCCAAAATTTAAGAGAAATTGAAGCTGAAAATTATTGATCAAGCCAGTTTTTGAAATTATTTATTTCTTTTTTGCTAATCATAATAGGGTCATCTTCGACTGGTGGAACCGTAAGAATTAATTCGATTTTTTGATTTGAATGTTTTACGACTTCTTTTATAATATTTCGGCTTACGATATATTTTCTGTTTACTTTAAAAAAAATAAACGGATCGAGGCTGTTTATGATGTCTGTAAGTGTATTGTTGTATAAGTAACTGTTACCAGATTTTACATAGATAAACAAATGCTTTCCGGATGCTGCAAAATAGTTGATTTCAGACTCGTTTACCGAAATTAGCTTATAGCCGTGGTTTACTAAAAAATGACGCTGTATTTTGTTTGTTTCGGGATTTTCTAATGCGACTAATGACCGCACTGCAGCATCGGTATTAAAACTTTCTTTTATTTTTTTGAATTTGAATAAGGCTTCTAATAATTCCTGTTCTTCAAAAGGTTTTAAAAGATAATCTATGGTAAAGTGTTTGAAAACCGAAATAGCGTAAGAATCATAAGCCGTAACAAAAATAACAGGGCAGGAGATTGTGGTTTTTTCAAAAATCTCAAGACTTTTTCCATCACCAAGGTGAATGTCCATAAAAGCGAGATCGACATTGTTATGTTTAAAAAAGTCGACGGCTTCTTTTACAGATTTTAAAACTGTAATTTCTGCAATCTGTAAAATTTCCTGCTGCTCTAAAATCGATTTTAGATAACTGGAAGCAAGATATTCGTCTTCAACAATGGCAATTCTCATTATTCTTGGCTGATGTTAAAAAGTTTCATTCAATAAAATGAAGTTCTTAATGGTTGTGCAAATATAATTGTCTCTGGATTTTTTACAATATGTTTTTAATGTTGTTTTTGTTTTTTGTTGTGATTAAAATTTATTTTCTGGCTAAAAAGCAAAAAAGGCCCAGTTTTGCAACTGGACCTTTTTCAAAAAAAACAATAGGTAACTTATAGATTGGGATTGTTTAATCTCGCGTTTGCTGGTACTGGAATAGTATATCGCGGATCGTTTTGTGTCAAAGTATAGGTTTGACTTAAGAAAGTGTGAACAATTTGTTTTTGAGTTGTTCTTCTTAAATCATACCAACGCTGTCCTTCTACAGCAAATTCACGTTGTCTTTCTGCTAAAATAAAAGTTGTTAAATCAGCTGCATTCATTGCTGCGATTTCACTTTCAAGCTTTGTAAATCCAGATGCTGTATATCTGTTTTTGATGAAAGTTAAAACTGTTGTTTTAGCATCAGCCAGATTATTCAATTTTAATGAAGTCTCAGCTTTAATTAAATACAATTCAGATGTTCTGAAAGAGCATTTTTGATCATCATTAGCTCCTTTTTGAATTCTGAAATTACTTCCGTTTGCTGCAAAGTAAATTGGAAAACGTAAATCTGTAGTTCTGTTATAAGCAGCAAGTAAATCATCTGATGCATATGATAATAATTTAAGACCATTATCATAATTTTCTTCAAGCGCTAAAATAGATTCTTTTGAATCAAATTTGGTTGCTAATACCGGAGTTGCTTTTAAATCAACTAAAGCATTGTTTATAGCTAAGGCTTTATTAGCTGCATCCTGAGATTTCTGCCATTGCTGCATGTATAGATAAATACGGCTTTCTAAACTATACAAAGCGGCTTTAGAAAAACGATAGTTAAATCCTTTTGGCTGCGTGTTTAAATTAAGTAAACTTTCTGCTTCTTGAGTGTCAGAAATAATTTGATTGTAAATTGCTTCAACAGTTTGAGAAGGATAAGTCTGCTCTAAATCTACTTTTAATGCTAATGGAACACCTTTGTCAGATCCTGACGTTGCAGGATTGAAAGGTTTACTAAATAAGTTAATCAAATCAAAATAAGCCATTGCTCTTAAAGCATAAGCTTCTCCAATTAGTTGATCTTTTTCAGGAGAATTTGATAATTTTCCTTGAGCATCATTAATTAGTACATTCGTATAAAAAATTACCGTATATAAATTTTGGTATGGAAAAGTCATTGTTCGACGATCTGTACCAGCATCTTTCCAAGCGTAGATATCCTGGTATAATGGAATTTCGCTATCGCCGTCACCATCTAGTATTAATTCATCAGTACGAACTGCTGTTATCGATTTGTGATCAGGATAAGCTACATACCCTGTTGTAAGGACACCACGATAATCTTGTAATGTTTCAGGAATTACTTTTCCGAGAGGTTGGATGTCTAAATAGTCATCGCAGCTTGTTACAGCAATTGCAGCAACAAAAAGTAAAATATATTTTGAGATTTTTTTCATCTTTAATTTTATTAGAAAGTTACATTACATCCTAAAGTGAATGACTTAGGAACTGGTTGTGCATAAATGTTTCCAAAAGTTTCAGGATCAAAGTAACCTTTGTAATCAGAGCTTACTACGAATAAGTTTCTTGCCTCAACATTTAATCTGATACTTGCTATATTGATGTGATCTGTAAACGTTTTAGGGAATGTATAGCCTAAACGCACACTGCTTAATCTCATGTAGCTCATTTCACTTGCATAAATGTCTAAGTAATTTAATGTTTCTACTTGATTTCTTCCTGCAAAAAATTGATTTGCCATCCAAGAATCTCCAGTTCCGCCTGTTTCACTTGTAATTCCAGGTAAAGTAGAAGATGTATTTGTTGGAGACCAAGCATTTAATATATCTCTACTGTAGTTTTGTCCTCTGTCTACTAATGTTCCGTTATAAGGAGGAGTTCTTGTAACAGTCTGCTTAATGTTGAAAGAAGCTGCAACTGTAAGATCAAAATTACTTACCTTGAATGTATTAGTGATACCTCCTGTGAACTTTGGATCTCTATCTCCTAAGTAAACAAATAAATCTCTAAATTCTGCTGGAGTTAATCCTGAGTCAGAGATAATTCCTGGAAAATCTGGGAAACCATCTACCAGTTTAAAGAATGTTTGAGCGTTTACAGTTTCTCCATTTTTGTTTACAAATAATGGATATCCATTTTCGTCAACACCATTAGTTTTAAATCCAAATACTGCATTTACAGCGTAACCTTCCTGATTTGGTAAGTAACTGTTATCTCTAATTTGTAAACGGTCTACGTTACTTTTATTGTGAGAAAAGTTAATACTTGTATTCCACTTAAAGTTAGGACGGTCGATGTTTTTTGTAGACAAAGTAATCTCATAACCTTTGTTACTTACTTGTGCCCAGTTCATATTTGTAAATTCAAAACCATTTTCTAATGGAAGTGATCTAAGACCAATTAAGTCAGTACTTTTTCTTCCATAAATATCAGTTACAATGCTGATACGGTTGTTGAATAAACCAATGTCTGCTCCAATATTCGTGTTTGTAGTTTTTTCCCAACGTAATTTTTCATTAGGCGGGCTTATAACAACAACAGTTTGTTCTGTATTACCAGGAAGTATTGTACCTGTACTGTTTGCACCTACTACATAAGGAGAAGTACCTTTGTCAATATTACCTTGTAAACCGTAAGAAGCACGAAGTCTTAAATTAGAAAGTGTTAAATTATCTTTTAAGAAATTTTCTTCAGACACTGCCCATGAAGCAGAAGTTGAATAAAGCGGCAGGTATTTGTATTTTGGATCTACACCAAATAAATCAGAACCGTCGTATCTAACACTTCCAAATACACTATATTTTCTATCATAAGTATATGATGCTGTTGCAAAGAATGATGCAAATGCATTTTCATTTTTAGTTTTAGCATACGTTCTCCAAGTTGCTCCTGTTGCGAAAGATGCATTTGGGAATAAGATTGGCTGCGTTGTTAAATTCTGAGCATTATAACCAAAACCTTTAGTAGAAATTGATGTTGCGTCATTACGTCTTAACTCATTACCAACCATTGCTTCAATTTCGTGTTTCTCTCCTAAAGTTTTAGAGTAGTTCACCATTGTTTTTAGGTTGTACTGAAAAAAGTCAGCATTAGAATTTTGGATAATACCTCCAACTGGAAGGAAATATTTTTTTCCACCGCTAAAGTAGCTTGATCTTTCTCTTTGTACTCTTGTGTAGTAGCTGTTTTCACCAGCATATTTTTCAGTAGATGTATTATCTAACTGTAAACCTAACTGAGAAGTTACTCTTAAATCTTTAGTAACTTTATATTCAGCATCTAATAATGCTTTTATAGATCTTGTTTTTAAATCGTAAGAAGTATTTTCTCTTTCTTCTAAAAAGTTAAATGGAATATAATCACCGCCAACAAGTCCTACAACATCTTTATCATATTTATAACTTCCATCTTCATTAAAAGGAGTTAAATATGGGTTTACGTTTCTAGAATAATTTGCAGGATTTGTATATGCATTAGTATCTGTTAAGTAAGATGAAGTTTTGTTCTCTGAACCAAAAAGACTAACACCAACTTTGAATTTATCTGTAATTTCGTAGTTGTTTTTTAAGGTTACGTTGTAGCGTTTGAAACCTGTTCCTACAGTTGTTCCTTTTTCATCATAGTATCCTAAAGAGAAATAGTAATCTGATTTTTCACCACCTCCAGATAAACTTAAACCGTGCTGTGTATTGATAGCAGTTTGGTACAATAAGTTACCCCAGTTTGTATTGTTGTTTCTTAAAGCATTGATTGATTCTTGTGTTGCACCGCTTAAAGCAGAGAATCCTCCGGCTCTGTATGCATTTAATTCATTTGCTCCGTTTAAGATACGGGCAATATCACCAGATGTATCTCTGTAAGTTAAATCCTCGCGGGAAGCAAGACCAAGTTCGAAATCAACTTTTTCGTTTGAGTTCATTAAGTTTAATTTAGAAAACTCAGGTCTTTGTGTAATAAAGGTATTAGTGTTAAAACTTACAACCATTTTACCAGCGCGTCCTTTTTTAGTAGTTACTACGATTACACCATTTGCAGCACGAGCACCGTAAATAGCTGTTGCAGCAGCATCTTTTAAGATTGTAATATCTTTAATGTCATCTGGATTTAAACCAGCAATAGAGTAGTTGTTTAATACGTCGATGTTGTCTTTATCGAAGTTTTTTGGAACGTCATTTCCTTCTAATGGTAAACCATCTAATACCCATAAAGGATCTTGTGTACCATTTAAAGAAGCTGTACCCCTGATTCTGATTTTAGCAGGTGCTCCAGGTGCTCCAGAAGGTGTACTTACAGCAACTCCGGCAATTTGTCCAACTAATAATTGGTCAATGCTCGAAACCCCAGTCTGCTGGATTGCAGCCATGTCGATTTTTGTAACCGCAGCAGTAAGTTTTCTTTTCTCGATTTTTTGGTAACCAGTTACTACAACCTCCTGAAGTTTTGCAGTTTCAGATTTTAAGTTAACTGTATAGTTTTTTTGACCGTCTAATTCAAGAGTATACGATTTATATCCCATGAAAACAACTCTCAAAGAAGTAACATTTTTTGCAATTTTCAAGGTGAATTTACCATCGAAATCTGTAGTAGTTCCAATAGCTTCACTTTGAATAATACCTGCCATAGCAGTTTTGTTTGAAATGGAATTATTCTCAACAAAGATAGACGCACCAGGAATTGGCGACAAGTCTGCTTCATCTTGAATGATCCCCGTAATAGTTCGGGTTTCCTGCGAGTATCCTGCGATGGCCAGGAACAGCAGTAAGGCATGTAGAATTTTTTTCATGTTTTGGGTTTGTAATTATTAAAAGGTTGTATTATTCAGGGCTTTCTCGATTCGTTGTATTAAATCGCGGTAATGGTTTTGGGTCGATTGATCTCCGGTGCTCTTTTTTAGTTTTAATAACTGAAGCACTTTTGATAATTCTCCTTTTTTATCTGAGGTTACTTCTGTAACTCTTTTCAAAAAATAGTTATTAATGTTTCTTGCCGTATGTTCATCATCTACAGAACATAAATGAGGCATTTGTAATGTTTCTTTAAGTTGAATTGTTTTTTTAGCATCTGTTTTTTCAAATAATTTATTTGTCGAAATAATTAAAACATCTACATAATTCTTTTGCGTCATACGCTCCAGAATAGTAAGTGATTTGTTTTGGATAGTTCCTGCAAATACACTTTGGTGTAATTTTTTAAACAAATCATTTACGGTAAAAACCTTCTCATTGGTTTTATTTCGCTGATATAATTCATTTTCTGTCATTCGAAGCAAACGTTCATCAAATAATAAACTATACATAACCTCGTACTGTAATGCTCTTGCCATTGTGTATGGTGTGTACTCATAAGGTCCAAGAGGAGAATCTTTCAGCGGATTTGTTTTGTCTAAAATGTCATTGAAAAACAACCACTGTGGAATCGTAATTACATTTTTAATTAAATAATCGGCTGCTCTTTTCTGCATTGCTGCAGGAACCGGAACGTAACTTTGTTTGTTGTCGCCGTGTACTGTCGTGTTTAAGTAAACACCGCCAATATTGGTTAATACATGATCATTGTATGTTTGCCATTGTCCGATAGTTCCAACATATAGTTTACCAGTTTCGTAGTAAGACTGATCTTTATCATACGTCCAGTTTATAATATTGTCTACAACACGCTTTAAGTTTTTTAAACCATATTCACTTGCTTTTACAGCATCGTTTCCTAAATCTTCAGACTGTGAACGAGGATCAATCGGAACGCCTGATTGCTGCTCACCGTAAAAATAAATGGGGTCATTTTGATGTTTTGTAAGTAAGGCGTTTAGTTTTGCTGTTTCGTTTTCGTTAGGCGAATACCATCTGTAACCCCATTCTATTGCATATTTATCATATTCTCCAATTTTTGGAGTAATAACTGTAACATTGTCTTCCGGCTGTGCCACATAATTGTATCGGGCATAATCCATGATAGAAGGAGCAGTGCCTCCCATTTTTGCTGTAAATTCTTTAGATCTTAAAGATTCTACATCATAAGCGAAAGAAGCGCCCATATTATGTTTTAAACCAAATGTGTGTCCTACTTCATGAGACGAAACAAAACGAATTGCTTCTCCCATATGTTCATCACTGAATTTGTTTCCTCTTGCTTTCGGGTCAATTGGTCCAGTCTGAATACGCATCCAGCTTTGAAGCGAAGTCATTACATTATGCCACCAGATAATATCGGCCTCAATAATTTCACCGCTTCTTGGATCAACCACAGATGGTCCCATTGCGTTTGATTTTGGCGATGCAGCATACGTAATAACAGAATAACGCACATCATCAATGTCAAAATCTAAATCTTCTTCAGTAGGTTCTTTTGCAATAACGGCATTTTTAAATCCGGCTTTTTCAAAAGCTGCCTGCCAATCGTGTACCCCATCAATGATGTTTTTTCTCCATTGTTTTGGAGTCGATGGATCGATGTAATAAACGATTGGTTTTTTCGGCTCTACTAATTCACCTTTCATATAACGTTCTTCATCTTCTTTCTTTGGTTCTAAACGCCAGCGGGTAATCAATTCTTTTTCAAGCATTGCCTGCTGTGCATCGGCAAAGTACCAATGCTTTTCAGTAAAAAAACCAATTCGTTTGTCAGAAAAACGAGGTTTCATTGGAGTTTTATCCAATAAAATAATATTAGTTGTCACACCAAGCGTAATGGGTACTGTTGCACCTCCATCGCTTAGTGAAGTTGTCATTTGTGATTTTACAACAATGTTTTTAGGAAAAGATTTTAATCCTTCTATATAGGATAAATCAGATTTTACAGAACCGTTTAAGCCAATGTTGCCCATAACATCATTGAAGCTTTTTTGTTTTCCATCAAAAATCTTGTTTACTTTAATTACAACAGCGCTCGAATCGTTGTTTTTGGTTTCAATATCAAAAACTTCAATAATAGATTCGGCAAAATTATTAATTACAGATGCTGTGATGGCATCATCTTTAGGAGAAGAAACTTTAGGCTGATAGGTTTTTACCCAGACTTTCTTTGCAATAGTATCTTTATAAAAGGAAATAACTTTATTTTCATAATTCATTCCTTTATTTAATCCGGCTTCGTTAAGATCATAAGGAACCTGAGATAATTTGTTTACAATTAGAAATTCTCTTTTAAACAAACTATCCTGAATTTCAAAATATACATCGGTTTTAACCTGAATGATATTGAATAGTCCTTTTTTAACAGTTCCCTTTTTTATAAGGTCGCTATATTTTTTGCCTTTTTTGGCGTCAGTAGAATCTTTTTTTACAATTTCACTCTCAGTTTCTTTTTTCTTTTTCTTTTGGGCAAGAACTGTAACAGGAATGAATAATAATAAAATTAGTAAGCAGAATAATTTTACATTATGCAGGAATGCCTTTTCCTTCATTTTGATGTTAAGTTTAAGTTAATTTTCGTCGAAACTATTCGATTTTAGCTCAGAAAAAAAACAAAACGGAGTGAATGGCTTTTTTTTAGGAGTGAATGGATATTAATGGCAGAATACATACGAATTTGCCGTCATTTTCTGAAGTTATTAAATTGGTTCTGGAGTAGAAGTTATAGATACTTAACAAGTATTTTAAGCCAAAATTTGTGCCAGGCTCGCTGTGAGTCTTTTTTTGAAGATTATTAGTGATTATGACCTGATCTTTTTGAATTAGAATTTCAGTCGTTAACGGATTTTCCTGTGTTGCCATATTATGCTTAATAGCATTCTCAACCACTACCTGAAATCCCAGATAAGGAATGAACTTTTCGAGCGCTTCTTCGTTTTCAATTTTAATAGAAAAGAATAATTCTTCCTTAAAACGAGTCTGCTGTAAAAAGATATATTTTTCTATAAATAATAATTCATCCTTAAGCGGTACAATATTTTTTACAGGCGGATCAATTAAATAACGGTAAATGCGGGATAAGTTCAGTGTAAATTTTTGTGCCGTTTTTACATCGCTTCCTACTAACATATAGAGTGAGTTGAGCGAATTAAATAAAAAGTGCGGATTAATCTGTTCCTTTAAATGCTGCAGCTGAATAAGTGCTTTTTCTTTGATGATTTTTTCATTCTCAACCAAAAGTCTGTTTTTTTCTTTAATCGCAATTCCTTTCTCTTTATAAGCACGTCTGTTGGCATACGAGAATAAATAGAAAATCAGCAGAAGCATTACTGTTGTAATCGAATATATCCAGGTCGAATATTTATTAATCAACGCTACATTTTCGTCGCTGACATTTTTTGGAAAATTGACACATATAAACCAATGTGTGTTTCTAAGGTCTAATTTTTTTGTAAATCGAATAACATCCAGTCCTAAATATTCAGACATGGTAACTCTTTTTACATAATCCTGCTTTTTAGGAAATATAGTGTCAATGGCACGGGTAGAAGAAACCTCATAAATATTTTTTCCTATAAAATTCAATTCAGGATGATAAATACATCTTCCTGACTTATCAAAAATAAAAGCATAATTGTTAGTCGATTTAATGTCTATACTGGAAAAATAATCAACAAGTTTTTTTAAGTTGATATCGTAGCCATAACGAACAACTGTGTTTTTTGAAGTAAGTTTAAAATAAATTCTCCAAACCCATTCTTCTCCCTGCGGAATAATAACACTTATGTGATCCTGATCTTTATTTTTTTTGATAAAATTTTCTGCATCTTTTTTTAGATCATCCGAAATTGAATCAGTTCCAAACTGAATTTTATTATCATTTATTTGAAACCAATTATCGGCCACCAATAAATTGGTGTTTTGAACCGAAGACAAAACATGTAAGTTAGAAGCCAGTTCTTCTGGTTTACTTATTTTTAAAACGTGCTTTATTCTGTTTTCCTGTTCCAGAAATTTTGAGAATTCCTGCGACAAAAATTCCTGCTTTTTAATAAAGTTACGCTGTGCTGACTCTTCATTTGCTTTTTCGGTAAGATCAGTAATCAAATTACTCAATATATATACAGAAGAAACCGTAATAAGAATAGAGACGGCTATGTAAATTAAAAATGCACGTCGGGATGTTATTTTTTTTAATCTAAATTTCAAAGAAGTATCAGTAATTTAATTCGCAACCGAGAATTGAGAATCGTATAAGTTTTTATAATATCCATCAGTTTTCATTAATAATTCCTGATGAGTTCCTTGTTCCACAATCAAACCTTTATCCATTACTACAATTTTATCAGCATTTACAATTGTTGCCAAACGGTGTGCAATAATAATTGAAGTTCTTCCTTTTGTAATTGTTTCCGTAGCACGCTGAATCAATTCTTCAGAATAGGTATCAATAGACGAAGTAGCCTCATCCAAAATCAAAATACTTGGGTTGCTCACATACGAACGTAAAAAAGCAATCAATTGTCTTTGACCAGACGAAAGCATAACGCCGCGTTCCTTAACATCAAAATCATAATTATCTGGGAGACTCATAATAAAGTCGTGAACACCAATTTTCTTTGCAGCATCTAAAACCTTTTCGCGTGTAATTTCAGGATTATGAAGCGTAATATTATTGTAAATCGTATCGGCAAACAAAAATACATCTTGTAAAACCACAGCGATTTGTTTTCGAAGCGAAGCCAAAGTGTAATTCTCAATATTTTCTCCATCAATACAAATCGTACCGCTGTTGATTTCATAAAAACGATTCAGCAGATTGATAATAGTCGATTTTCCTGCTCCGGTTGAACCTACAATAGCAACGGTTTGTCCGGCATTTACAGATAAATCGATGCCCTTTATAACTTCTTCTTCGGGAATATAACTAAAACGAACTTGTTTAAAATCGATACTTCCGTTAAAAACCGGAGCTTCAATTGTTCCTGTATCCTGAATATGATCCTGAGTATCGATAATGTCAAAAACACGATTGGCTGCAATCATTCCTAACTGCATCTCGTTAAATTTATCAGCAATCTGTCTTAACGGATTAAAAAGCATCCCGATAAACATCGTATAAGAAAACAAATCTCCAAATGTTGTAAAATTATCACCGTTCAAAATTTTGAATCCTCCAAAAACTACAACTAAACCTAAAGTAATCGACGAAATAATATCGGCAATAGGGAAGAAGATCGAGTTGTATAAAATGGTTTTAATCCACGCAACTCTGTGTTTGTCGTTAATGACTCTGAAATTTTCGGCTTCGATTTTTTCGCGGTTAAAAAGCTGTACGATTTTCATTCCCGTAACACGTTCCTGAACAAACGAATTCATGTTGGCAATCTGCGTACGTACTTCCTCAAAAGCCACCTGCATTTTACGCTGGAAAATTCGGGTAATGTAAACCAGAATTGGCATGGCAACCACTACAATCCAGGTAAGTTTCCAGTTCATATAAAACATAAAAATCAAAACCACCAGCATTTTCATCAAATCACTTATAATCATAAACAATCCCTGACTGAAAATACGGGCTATAGATTCAATATCCGAAACAGATCTGGTAACCAGCTGCCCAACCGGAACCAAATCAAAATATTTCATTCTAAAACTTAAAATGTGTTTGAAAAGTTTGTTACGAATATCTTTTACAATATCCTGTCCGAGCCAGTTTGCCCAATACACAAAATAGAACTGGGAGAAAACCTCCATCAGCAAAACCGCTCCCATTAAAATAATGTATAACAGTAAGCCAGTCTTGTCGTGCGTTTTGATATAGCCGTCGACCGTTTGTTTTAATAAATAGGGTCTTAGTGCTGCGAAAATAGAGAGCGAAACCGCAAAAACAATAACGCCGTAGTAACGCCATTTATAAGGTTTCGTATATTTTAAAATCCGTTTAAATAAACCGGTATCAAATGCTTTTGCTTTCATTTTTCTGATGCTTTAAGCTTTAGGCTTTAGGCTGTAAGCTATTAGCAGTAAGCAGTAAGAAATAAGCCTGAAGCCTATTATCTAAAGCTTAAAGCTTATAAATAATCGTAATAAATTTTGGTTAAATACAAACCATGCGCCGGAACCGAAAATCCGGCTTTTTCTCTGTTTTTGCTGGCAATAATATTTTCAAAATCTGCCAGCGTGATTTTGTGTAATCCGATATTAATTAAAGTTCCCACAATTGCCCGAACCATGTTTCGTAAAAAACGGTTTGCCGAAATTGTAAAAACCAGTTTATTATTTTCCTGTTTCCAATATGCCTCAAAAATCGTGCAGTCAAAAGTATTAACATCAGTATTTACTTTTGAGAAACATTGAAAATCGGTATGCTTCAATAATATCTTTGCAGCCTCATTCATTAAATTAACGTCGAGCTTTTGAGTCACGTACCAGCTCAGTTCTTCTAAAAACGGATTTTTAACTGTATTGATATGATATTCGTATGTTCTTTTTGTTGCGTCAAATCTACAGTGCGCATCATCGTGAACCGGAATCAGGTTGTAAACTGCAATATCTTTTGGTAAATACGAATTGAGCTTATGAACCAAAACCAGAATATCAACTGATTTTTCTAAATCAAAATGTCCGTACATTTCCTCGGCATGCACCCCAGTATCTGTTCTTCCGGCACCCATAACATTTATGGTTGAATTTAATAAAACCGAAAGCGCTTTATTTAAAGTTTCCTGAACTGAAGAAGCATTTGGCTGAAACTGCCAGCCATGATAATGAGTTCCGTTATAAGCAAAATGAATAAAATATCTCATTGTGAGGTACAGAGGTTTTGAGGTGCAAAGGTACAAAGATTTTTTCTTTTTGAGGTTCAAAGGTTCAAAGGGACAGAGGTTCAAAGTTTTATTTTTAGGGATGTTGTAAAAACGTCTCATTTGTAGAGATTCAAAGCAGGCACATAATGTCTAATAAGTAAATAAAAACAGAATTTACACATAGTTATTAATGTTTTTATACAGAAAAAACCTTTGTACCTTTGCATCTATGAACCTTTGCACCTTAATAAAAAATTGAAAAAAATCCTTCTCCTTTCAGATACACACTCTCATATTGATGATACCATTTTAAAATATGTCGCTCAGGCCGATGAAGTCTGGCATGCGGGTGATATTGGAGATTTGCACGTTACAGATACTATCAAAAAGCTGAAACCGCTTCGTTGTGTATATGGAAATATTGATGATGCAAAAGCGAGATTAGAGTTCCCATTGCATAATAGGTTTATGTGTGAAAATGTCTCGGTTTGGATTACGCACATTGGGGGTTATCCCGGAAAATACAATCCAGCCATTAGAGATGAAATGGCTTCAAATCCGCCTAAATTATTTATTTGCGGACATTCGCATATTTTAAAAGTGATGTTTGATAAAAAAAATAATCTATTGCACATGAATCCCGGCGCAGCAGGAAAAAGCGGATTCCATCAAATGCGTACTATGCTTCGTTTTGTAATAGACGATGATAAAATAAAAGATCTGGAAATTATCGAAATCGGTAAGAAATAAAAATTACGAAATGGGAACTTTTATTTTTATAGAAGTTCCTGTGTTTTCATTTGCCCGCGATATAATAGAAAATGATCCTTTTAATTTTTTTATTCTAACCCTGATTCGGTTTAAACCAAAACCTTCAATTTCGTTGAGTTTTTCAGAATCAAAACCTTTTCCGTTGTCGTGAATAATAATAATTAACTGATTCTTATTTTCATGCAGTGAAATTTGAGCTTTCTTCGCTTCACTGTGATTAATTATATTGCTTACCAATTCTGAAACAATAAAATAAAGCTTCGTTTCGAATTTTTCAGAATATCTGGTTTCTGACGCAACTGAGCTTGAAAATGCAAACTCAATACTTGAATTAGAATTTCTTTCGCATAAATCTTCTAAAGCATAAATCAGTCCAAAGCGAACCAATAGGGTAGGAACGAGGTCATGTGAAATGTCGCGTAAAAGATCATGAGCTTGTGCCAGAATGGCTTTTGCTTTTTGAATTTCTTCAGACTGAATATTGGTTTTTGTTGTAAAAACATTTAAATGCAGTCCGGCCGAAGATAAAAGCGAATTTATATTATCATGTAAAAAAGAAGCAATTTTTTTTTGTTCAGTTTCCTGACTGTCAATTCCGGCATTTATTACATTTAAGAGGATTTTCTGCTTGGTGTCTTTTCGCTTTATCTTTTGTTTTAATCGGTTGTTTTGATACACAAAATAGAAAAGAAAAAACAATATAATAATAAGAACAATAGATAAGCTTACGACTTTTTTATTTCGTAATTGTTCCAGTTTGATTTGTTTGAAAACGTTGGTTTTATTTGAACTTTCAGAAATTGTCGTTTTTGACTTTTCAGAAGAAATAGTATCCTGGCTAAAAGCTTTATTTTCAATTGGAACAAAGAAAAATACTAATATGAAAACTCTAATAAAAGACATAGATTTTATTTGATTTTGAATGTTTCTCAATTGAATTACTCGTTAATTAAATTGTTTTTTAAAGCATATTTTACAAGTCCGATAGTATTTTTTATGTTGAGCTTTTTCATAATGTTTTTTCGGTGTGTTTCGACAGTGTTTACACTAATGAATAGCTTTTCGCTTATTTCTTTTCCACTGTATTCCAGACAAATTAAGGTTACGATTTCAATTTCTCTCGGACTTAAAATAGGATTTTCGATATAAACATTCTTATTCAGTTTTGGGTTGTTTTGAGAAAACATGCTGAATATTTTTTCTCTCACTGCATCCGAAAAATATTCCTGCCCTTCATAAACAGCTTCTATAGCTTCAATCATATTTTCTCCGGCACATTTTTTTGTCAAATAACCTTTAGCACCCAGTTTCATTACTTCTTTAATGATTTTCAGGTCGTCATAACTCGATAAAATAATGACTTTGCAAGGCAGACCTTTTTGATTGAATTCTTTTAAAACTTCAATCCCGTCTTTTTGAGGCATACTAATATCTAAAACAAGAATATCAGCTTCGTCTTGAATTACATCATCATATACAGTTACGCCATTCAATGAACTGCCCACAATTTCAAAGTTTGAAACCGTTTGTAATAAATTGGTCAGTCCGTCGATCAGTACCTGATGATCATCGGCAAGATGTATTTTTATTTTACTCATAAAATGCTTCTTTGCGCAAAATGCAAATTTATGAATAAAATATCTTACAAAAATGATATTTGGAAATGATTTGGGATATTCTGTTTAAGAGAAAAATAAGGCACAAAAAAACCCGAATATAAATTCGGGTTCTCTTCGCACAAAAAATTAAGTTTATAGGTTTATCTCAAACGGTCTACAGATTTTACAAGATCTTCGTCCTTCTTGATGGCCTTATTAGCTAAAACTAATAACACGATAGCAGCAATAGGAAGAAACATCCCAATACCTTTCTCAGAAACAGCTTCTGCTGTTTCTCCAGATAAATTTAGAGAACGATATACAAACAATCCTAATAAAATTAAATTTAATATTATGTTCAGTCTGCCCATGACAAACTGATTTTGTCTTTTTTTGTATGAAATAATGCTAATGATAGTAAGCATTGTGCTTAAACCTAAAATTACAGTGTAAAGCTGGCTTTGCATGAAATAAAAAGCTTTACCTGTATTTAATGTCCAAAGCGGCATAAAAAACATTAAAACCCCAGTAACTACAAAGGTTAGAATTAAATATACGGTTTGAATTCGTTGTAACATAACTTGAAATTGTTTTACAAAAATATATTTTCTTTTTTTAAAATACTATTGTATGATTAAATTTTATTCGTATTATTGCATCAAAATACCGTAAGCACTTCATACTGCGGTCAATTGAAATAAATTATCTACCTATTCTTTTTACAGTATTTCCTTTAAAATAATTAAATTCATAGAACATTCATGTTTGATATTTCTGCATTAAAAGAAATGAAGCTTTCTGAGCTTCAAGAAATAGCTAAGCTAGCTAAAACAATAAAGATTAACGGCGTAAAAAAAGATACTCTGATTACTCAGATATTGGCGCATCAGGAAGCGGCCGCAGCACCGCCGGCAGAAACTATTGCAGAAAAGGAAGCAAACACTGAAAAACCAAAAAGAGCCCGAATTGCTCCTGCTAAAAAAACAGTTAGTAAAAGTGCTCCGGTTCTAGAATTTGATGCTGTAGAGGAAGCTCCAAAGGAAATTGTAACTCCTGCAGCTGTAGATGAAAAACAGCCGGCAGAAGCCGAAGAAGTATCTGAAGATAAAACAGCAGAGAAAAAAGGTCCAAAAGTTGTCAAATTCAATAAGTCGGCTTATGAAAAAAAGGTCGCACAGCAAAAGGAAAAAGAAGCTGTAAAAGAAGTGATTTCGACAGAAGAAACAGCAGAAAATACCACAACAGCACCAGTTGCTGAAAAAACTGAAAATACTGCCCCGGTTAAAAAGATTAATCCTAATCAGAATAAAAACCAAAATCCCAACCAGAATCAAAATCCGAATCAAAATCAAAACCAAAACCCAAATCAAAACGGGAACGGAAATGGTAACAATGGGAATCAAAACCAAAACCACAAAAACAAAAAGAACAACAACAATTTCAGAGATTCTGATTTTGAATTCGATGGAATTATCGAAAGCGAAGGTGTTCTTGAAATGATGCCGGACGGTTACGGATTTTTACGTTCTTCTGATTATAATTATTTAGCTTCTCCGGATGATATTTATTTATCAACTTCACAAATCAGATTATTTGGTTTAAAAACTGGAGATACCGTAAAAGGTGTGGTTCGTCCTCCAAAAGAAGGAGAGAAGTTTTTCCCTCTTGTTCGCGTTTTAAAAATTAACGGACATGATCCGCAGGTTGTCCGCGACCGAGTTTCTTTTGAGCACCTGACACCGGTTTTCCCTTCTGAAAAATTTAAATTAGCCGAAAAAGGCAGCTCTATATCAACTCGTATTATCGATTTGTTTTCTCCTATTGGAAAAGGACAGCGTGGAATGATCGTTGCACAGCCAAAAACGGGTAAAACAATGCTTTTAAAAGACATTGCCAACGCAATTGCTGCTAATCACCCGGAAGTTTATTTAATCGTTCTTTTGATTGATGAGCGTCCTGAGGAGGTTACCGATATGCAGAGAAGTGTTCGCGGCGAAGTTATCGCGTCAACTTTTGACAGAGAACCGCAGGAACACGTTAAAATTGCTAATATTGTTTTGGAGAAATCAAAACGTTTAGTTGAATGCGGACATGATGTTGTAATTTTATTAGATTCTATTACACGTTTAGCAAGAGCTTACAATACAGTTCAGCCGGCATCTGGAAAAGTGTTAAGCGGTGGTGTTGATGCTAATGCATTACAAAAACCAAAACGTTTCTTTGGAGCAGCAAGAAATGTAGAAAACGGTGGTTCATTAAGTATCATTGCAACTGCATTAACCGAAACTGGTTCTAAAATGGATGAGGTGATCTTTGAAGAATTTAAAGGAACTGGTAACATGGAACTTCAGTTAGATCGTAAAATTGCTAACAAACGTATTTTCCCTGCAATCGATCTTACTTCTTCAAGCACACGCCGCGACGATTTATTACTTGACGAGAAAACATTACAAAGAATGTGGATCATGCGTAAATATCTATCAGATATGAACCCGGTAGAATCTATGGATTTTGTAAACGACCGTTTCAAGAAAACAAAGAATAACGAAGAGTTTTTGATTTCTATGAATGACTAAATAAGGAACAAAGGTTCAGAGAGACAAAGTGACAAAGTTTTGTCTTGAGCTAAATATAAAAAAAGGGATGAGTAATTTTTGAACTGCCCCCAAAAAGTTAGACACTATTTGGGGGCATTTTTATGGAAAGAAAAGTCAAGTACAATTGTGAATTTAAACTTCGTTGTGTAGAAGAAGTTATGAAAAGGCATAACTCGGTTAAAGGCACAGCTAGAGCAAACAAGATAGCTGAAAGCAACCTTACATGCTGGATTAGCCGCTATAATGAATTTGGAATTGAAGGTCTTTTACCAAGGCAGAAAAATAAAGTTTATACTGCAGACTTTAAATTAAAAGTAATACAAACCATTGAAAATAAGTCTTTATCTTTGGATGAAGCCTGCTTGATTTTCAAAATTCCAGCGCAGTCAACCATAATTAGCTGGCAAAGAAAATATGCAAAAGATGATTTGGCAGGCTTAGAACTTAAATCACGTGGCAGACCAGCAGTTATGAATTTTAAGAGAAAGCAACGAAAAACAGACAAACCTTTAACCAGGGAAGAGGAACTCTTAAAGGAGTTAGAGTACCTGCGCGCTGAGAACGAAATTCTAAAAAAGTTCAACGCCTTAGTTCAAGCCGAGCAAGCCAATCAAAACAAAAAGCTCAAACCATAATGGAATTAAGGCATAAGTATGATTTAGATCTTTTGCTAAATTGTATGAACATGGTTAGAAGTACGTATTATTACTATGAAAAGAAAGGTCAGGTAATCGATAAATATCAAGAGATAAAAGATTTAATTAAACAGATTTACAATTATCATAAGGGCAGGTTAGGATATAGACGTATTACTCTATTACTCAAAAAAGAGGGGATTTTAATTAATCACAAAACAGTGCTTCGATTAATGAAATTTTTAGGATTAAAAAGTCTAATCAGAATCAAGAAGTACAGATCGTATAAAGGAGAGCAGGGAAAAATAGCCCCTAATCTACTGCAGCGCAATTTTAAGGCTGATATACCTAATCAAAAATGGGCAACCGATGTGACTGAATTTAATGTTTCTGGCAATAAATTGTACTTATCGCCGATAATCGATCTGTTTAATGGAGAGATAATTAGCTATGAATTATCGCAAAGACCAGTGTTTAATCAAGTTTTAAATATGCTTGAAAAAGCATTTAAAAAAATACCCGATAATACTAATCTGACTCTGCATTCTGACCAAGGATGGCAGTATCAAATGATACAATATCAGCATTTATTAAAGAAAAAAGGAATTATGCAAAGCATGTCCAGAAAAGGCAATTGTCTTGATAATGCGATAATTGAAAACTTCTTTGGAATATTAAAATCAGAGTTGTTTTATCTAAAAAAATACACTTCCATTAATCAATTGAAACAAGAGATTATCGAGTATATAAATTATTATAATAATGACAGGATTAAACTTAATCTAAAAGGAATGAGCCCGATACAATATCGAGCTCATTATTATAAAACTTAATTATTAATTTGTCTAAACTTTTGGGTGCAGTCTA